>CAYGNS010000437.1:0-2902 GCA_964351295.1 uncultured Gammaproteobacteria bacterium | reverse complement strand
ATTTTAGGTCCCGGAACATAGTGTTGTTGGAGATCAGTAATGCGAAACCCTGCTTCGGTGAGCATGGCAGGAATGGGGCGGTTAAGGTTGCACCCCCCTGCTAATTTTTTCCACAGAGGGTTAATGCGCGCTTGCCATTTTTGCACGCTCGCATCGGGAGCTTCCCCATGTTCACAAAACACTAAAGTGCCAGTAGGCTTGAGTACGCGGCGAATCTCTTTGAGCGCCGCTTGCCAATCCACAATTGTGCACAACGCATAGGTCAGCATAACGGTGTCAACGGTGTCGTCTGCCAGCGGAATGGATTCGCAGCCAGCCACTAGCCACTCCACGGTCACGGGAGACTGCGCTAGATTCTTAGCAGCCTTGCGCTGCATCCCCAGCGATGGTTCAAGCCCCCACACTTTGGTTACTTTATTTGGATCGTAATATTGCAGATTTAGGCCAGAGCCCATGCCAATCTCCAGCACTTGGCCGCTGGCAAGCGGCACGACTTTGCTGCGTTGCCGATCTATGGCCCGCATACCGCACGCGCAGTTAATTACGTGTGGCAGGATGCGCTCATCGTAAAAACTCATATTGATCTCCAGTAATACTCGTGTTGAAAGTCATTAATCTACGAGTTTACGCCATTCCCATGTGCCATGGTGTTCCTCGGCGCGTAATTCTTCGCCAAGTTTTATTAAGTGGGCATGCAGCGATAGTTCCGCGATGGGAAACAAATGCGTGGGAACGTCGGCGTATACGATGGGGACCAGTGCTGCTGGCGTGGACTGCGGGTTTGCTTGCAACGCTGCGATGACTTTGGCTTCGCGTTCTAGGCGGTGCGCGACGGTCCACTCAATCACTTCTTGCGGGTTCTCGATAACAGCGCCGTGACCGGGACCCATTTGTTCAATCCGGTAGTCTTCGAGCTTTTTCAGTGAATCAATATAGGCGCGCATATTGCCTTTCGGGGGGATGATGACCACCGTAGACCCATTCATTAGATGATCGCCCGTGGTTAAAAAGCCATGCTCTTCAATCAAGTAGCACATATGGTTGGCAACATGCCCAGGCGTATGAATGGCGATCACCGCGGCGCCATCGTGCGCAATTCGCTGCCCGTCACTGGGTTGCAAATCGGCGTGAAAGCTTAGATCTTCATAATCTTGACCTGCTGGTGCTGGTAAGCCAATCACTTGCGCATGAGGTAGCGCAGCCTTTAAGGGTGCCACCGCTGGGCTGTGGTCGGCGTGCGTGTGGCTCGAAAATATACGTGTGATGGGAGCATCTAGCGTTTTTTGTGCGGCCAAAATGTTTTCAATATGTGTTTCCAGATTGGGGCCTGCATCAAAGACAGCAAGCTCTGTCTTACCATAGAGATAGGTATTTGTGCCTGGTCCAGTCATCATGCTGGGGTTATCGGCGCACAGTCGGTAGAGGTTGTGGTGCAAGGCTGTGAGTTGCCCCACCACAGGTTGTAGAGAGTTGTTTGGCATGATTGAAAGTGAGGGACGTGTAGAACGATCCATGCAGTTGCAGGGATCGTCTTTATTGAATTGAGGATTTTCGCGCGCGCATTTCTTGCTTAAACAAGGCCAGCAAAAGCTCAATATTATGCAGGCCCGAGTAACCAGGACGAATAATACACGCTATGCGTCGATGCGGGCTTTCCTCGGACAACCGAAATGCTTTCAGTTCGGGATGATGGCCTATTAAGGAATCTAACGCCATTTGCGGCACAAGTGTTGACCCGAGGCGGCCAAGCACCATCTGAATTAGAGTGTTTAGGCTAGTGGCACTGAGCTCGTGGTGACTATTCGAGGCAAAGCGACACACGGCCAAGGCTTGATCTTTTAGGCAATGACCATCTTTTAGCAGCATGAGTCGTGCCTCGCGCAAATCGGTTGCACTGACTTCGCTTTGCCCAGCAATTGAGTCTTCTAAGTGAGTAATCCAATAAAAGTCCTCCTGCCAAAACTCAAAACTGAGTAAGCCTTCGATGTCGTAAGGCAGCGCTAATATTGCCGTATCAATATCCCCATCACGTACTGCCTGAACGAGTTCATGAGACTGTGCTTCCTGCACAATTAATTCAAGTTGTGGATAAGCTTGCTTTATCGCCGGTAGTACCACTGGTAGTAGGAAAGGCGCAATCGTTGGGATAATTCCAACTCTGAGTGGAAAACTCAATGGCGCGTGTTGAGCCTCGGCTAGTTTGTGCAAATCATCAAGCTGCAGCTTTATGGTGCGTGCTTTGTTTAACACGGCTTGGCCGATGGGCGTGATCAATACCCGCTTATTGTCGCGCTCAAAAATGAGCAGGCCGAGTTGCTTCTCAAGTTCTGATATGGCCGTGCTTAAAGCCGACTGCGAAACGGAGCACTCCTCGGCGGCATTCTTAAAGTGCAGATGGCGTTCGACAGCTAATGCGTAGTTTAGTTGACGTAGGGTAATCATAGTTTAAGGGTCCTGAGAGTAATACAGCTTATCGATTTGGGATTAATGACGACAGTTGTACCAAATTGTGGGAAGAATCAATGTTCTAATTAATTGATTTATAAGTTCATTATATTCAATTTTACAGAACTTAAGAAACCCCTTACTCTGCGTGCTCCCTAGGTTCATTTGCTGAAGCTAATGCTCAATGAGCTACTTCGGAACAAATGTTAAGACTAATGCAATCGCAACAGGAGTATTACATGACCACAGTTAACACCACAATTAAACCATTCAAAGCCTCAGCTTTTCGTAATGGCGAATTTATTGAAGTAAGTTCAGACGACGTTTTAGGCAAATGGGCCATTTTCTTTTTTTACCCTGCCGACTTTACGTTCGTTTGCCCCACTGAGTTGGGCGACTTAGCCGACCACTATGCAGAGTTGCGTCAACGTGGCGTTGAAGTGTATTCCGTGTCAAC
>CAYGNS010000436.1:0-2904 GCA_964351295.1 uncultured Gammaproteobacteria bacterium | reverse complement strand
GCCATTCACCAAAACCTCGACCGCATCCACTTCATTATTAAGCGTCATCGTACGCAGTCGATCGCCCGCGCCGTCTACAAAATAATCGCCAAACAAGGCGCCCTCGGCCGTTACCTGCCAATCGATAACGGTTTGCGACGCGCATTGCGATGGGTACAGTCTATGGCTTTGCACGACCATTCGCTGCGTCTCAGAATAGCGATAGGTTGTAGTGTGTTGGATCTGTAAAAACATTAGTAAGTACCAAATAGAAACGACTGCGAGATTTTCTCGTTAAGTCGATTGTTGCTGGCGATAAAGCTCTGTAAAAATTCGTGCAGCCCTTGATCGATAATGTCGTTTATCCGCACGGTGCTGAGCTCCTCTTTTAATTTAAGCGCGAGCATCTGGGCACTGTTGTAGCGCCCATGGGCTGACGAGAGCATCTCTAGATGATGCGCTGTTTGAATAACGCAAAACTGCAAAGAGCGGGGGCAAGACCGATTTAAAATAAAAAAATCGGCGATTTTTTCTGCGCTGTAGTCACCGCTATACAGCCAATAGTACGAGCGATAAGACGACATCGCGCGCAACAACGTGGTCCATTGATAGCGGTCTACGCTACCGCCCACCATATCGATCGTAGGCAGTAGCACGTAGTATTTAATATCCAGAATACGCGCCGTACTGTCAGCTCGCTCGATGTGGGTTCCCAGATTGAAAAAGTCGAACCCTTGATTGCGCAACTGCGTACTTAAAAAACTGCCGCGCACAGTTGAAGCGTGTTGCTTTACCCAATCGCAAAGCGCGGGTAACTCGAGGTTTTTGTGGTCGTTCACTATTACGTTAAAATCTAAGAACATTTGGTTTAGCGCCGACCATACATCGCTGGTTAACGCAGTGCGCACTTCGCGCGCATTGTTGCGTGCGGCTCTAATGCAATTGCGAATGCTGGCTGGATTCGAGGGGCTATAAACTAAGAATTCCTCGATGTTGGTTTGGTTTACATCCGAGTAATCAGCGTTGAACGCATCCATCAAGTTACTGGTCGCTAAGATCGACTGCCATTCGGAACCTGCACCCGAATTAACCGTGGGCATCAACGACATGCGGTAGGCCACTTCTAAATTGCGAGCGAGTGTGTCGGCGCGTTCGATGTAACGCGCGGTCCAATAAAGTGTTTCTGCGGTTCTACTAAGCATAATAATGGCTCGTCGCGTTGTTAGTACTCATCCAGCACCCAAGTGTCTTTAACACCACCGCCTTGCGACGAGTTAACCACAAGCGAACCCTCACGCATGGCCACCCGCGTTAAGCCGCCAGGACACAGCTCAATGTTTTTCCCCACCAAACAATAAGGCCTTAAATCCACATGCCGCGGAGCTAAACCGCTATCCACGTAAATTGGCGTGGTGGATAAAGCCAGCGTAGGCTGGGCTATAAACTCGGCTGGATCGGCTTCGATGCGTAATCGGTACTCAGCCACTTCGGCCTTAGTGGAGGCCGGACCTACGAGCATTCCATAGCCACCCGAACCGTGCACTTCTTTCACTACTAATTCAGATAGGTTCTCTAATACGTATTTAAGATCATCGGGCTCTGAGCAACGCCACGTGGGTACATTATTTAGAATAGGCTCCTCGCCCAGATAGAACCGCACCATTTCGGGCACATAGGTGTATACCGCTTTGTCGTCAGCCACCCCAGCACCGGGGGCCGAGCAGATTTGGACTCCACCTGAGCGATACACATTCATCAACCCAGGCACGCCCAACATGGAATCGGGATTGAAGCACAAGGGGTCGATAAAGGCATCGTCGATACGTCGATAGATAACATCTACCTTGCGTCGGCCTTGAGTGGTGCGCATATACACAAAATTGCCATCTACGTAGAGGTCGCGACCTTCTACTAACTCAACCCCCATTTGGTCGGCTAAAAAGCTGTGTTCAAAGTACGCCGAGTTAAAAGCTCCGGGGGTAAGCACTACAATCACGGGATCGTTCTCGCACCGTGGCGGCGCGACCGATGCCAAAGTTTGACGCAATAGGTTGGGGTACTGATCGACTGGGCGAATTCGATTGGTCTGAAACAGCTCTGGAAACAAACGCATCATCGCTTCGCGATTTTCAAGCATGTACGACACACCCGAGGGCGTTCTACAGTTGTCTTCTAAAACATAAAAGTCGTCGGGCCCCGTGCGTACTAGATCGGTGCCTATAATGTGCGAGAAAATTTTCTGCGCGGGCGAGAAACCCACTACGGCGTGCTCGTAAGCGGCATTTTTATACACGAGCCGCGCTGGGATGCGACCGCTTTTAACGATCTCGCCGCGATGATAAACATCCCACAAAAAGGCATTTAACGCCCGCGCTCGCTGCTTAATTCCGCGCTCCAGTTTATCCCATTCACCGCTCGTAAATACGCGTGGAATAATGTCAAAGGGAATTAAACGCTCGGCATCGGGCTCGTCGCCATACACTAAAAACGTGATGCCTAGTTGGTGAAAAAGGGTATCGGCCTGAGCTTGTTTGCGCGCAATCTCGTCCGGCGAAGTCGTACTCAACCACTCTTGCACCCGCTGATAGGGTGGGCGGGTATCGCCACCTGAAAACATTTCATTGAAAAACTGTTCGTTATTCATAGTTTATGAGCGTTAAGTCTATTTAGTTCCTGCGAGAGAGTGCATCCGAAGCCCTTGTAAGAGTGTCAGCTTAAGCCGAACCATTGTGCTAGACAGTCCAACACGCCGAAAGTGCAGGGACTTGCCCGCGCTTAACATTATGCGGCTTTAACGGTTGGTTTATAGGATGGCCGCGTTGGCGACATCAGTCACGCGAAAAGAATCTCATGCTTCATTGCACGAGTAGGCTGCTACTCGACCCGCCTTTACTGTATCACTCCTCACAAACAGCACGGTGAGTG
>CAYGNS010000435.1:585-2913 GCA_964351295.1 uncultured Gammaproteobacteria bacterium | reverse complement strand
ATGGCGCTCGTGCGTGTGAACCACTACGAGAACGCCGCGGCATCTAGTGCGCTGATTAAATACAGCATTAGCAGCTATAAACGAACGCCCGATTGGTTAAACCCCGACAACTGGGCAAACCCCGATCTTTGGGGAAAATATTGGTGGTAATCAACTCCATTCCACAGGTTGTAACCATAAAGCGCAAGCTAAGAAAAATGCGGTGTACGCCCCATTAGTCGCATGCTAATATCGCCAAAACTCGGCGCGTCCAAAATCCATTCAGGGATCGGTAAAAAGATCACTGGGGGCGCGACAACGATAGCCCAACAGCCCACGCACAATTGTGCTCAAGCTTGGCGCATTAAACGAAACAGATATGAAACCCACCAATATTTCTGATCCCGAGTACTTTCACAAAGTAGTCGACTGTCAGTATGCATGTCCCGCCCACACCCCTGTACCTGAATATATTCGACTGATAGCGCAGCGGCGCTACGGCGACGCGTATATGGTTAACTGGGAATCGAACGTATTCCCGGGCGTATTAGGACGTACTTGCGACCGCCCCTGCGAGCCCGCGTGTCGACGCGGACGCGTAGACGAAGAGCCTGTGGCTATTTGTCGACTCAAACGCGTGGCGGCTGACCACAAGGACGACGACTGGGTAAATGATCAAATGCCGATCATCCCCAAGAAGAAAAACGGCAAGCGCATTGCTTTAATTGGCGCAGGACCCGCATCGTTAACTGTCGCTAGAGATCTGATGCCATTGGGCTACGACATCGACCTGTACGACGAAAACCCCAAAGCGGGCGGCTTTATGCGCACGCAAATCCCCTCGTTCCGTTTACCTGAATCCGTACTTGATCAGGAAATTGATTACGTGCTGCGAATGGGGGTAATGACTCATTTTAATCAGCGCGTAAACAGCCTCAAGTCTATTTTAGAGCAAGACTACGATGCCGTGTTTGTAGGCACCGGCGCACCGAAGGGTAAAGACCTCAATATAGAGGGTCGCGAAGAGGCCGACGCTAATATACACATTGGTATTAACTGGCTAGAGAGTGTGGCATTTGAACACACCACCGAAATAGGGTCTAAAGTTGTTATTGTAGGCGGGGGCAACACGGCAATGGATTGCTGCCGCACGGCCAAACGCATCGGTGGCGAAGAAGTAACCGTGACAGTGCGCTCGACGTTTGCCGCGATGAAAGCATCCCCTTGGGAGAAAGACGATACGTTAGCCGAAGGCATTCCCATTTTAGCCAATCATAGCCCGAGCCGATTCATCCTTAAGGATGGCAAGCTGGCCGGCATGGAATTTAAAGTCGTTGAATCAAAATACGACGACAACGGCAAACGCTCGATTGTGGAAACAGGCGAAGTCGTTACCATTGAGTGCACCGATGCAATCATGGCGATTGGCCAAGATAATGCGTTTCCGTGGATTGAAGAGGATGCAGGTATTGAATTTAATGAATGGAATGTACCCGTCATTGATCCAGTGACCTTTCAGTCCTCACATGCAAAAGTATTCTTCGGCGGCGACGCCGCCTTTGGCCCGGAAAACATTATTACGGCCGTTGCACATGGCCACCAAGCCGCTATCTCAATAGACCTGTTCGTACAAGGCGAGTCGCTTTTACAGCGTCCAGCGCCGGGCACTAACCTAGTGAGCAGTAAGATGGGCATCCACCAGTGGGCGTACGACAGTGCAGTGATCGACGACGACCGTCAGCATTCTGCGCATCGGCCCATTGAACAGTCTTTAAAGGATCGCAAAATTGAATCCGAACTGGGCTTTGACGAAGCGAAAGCATTTATCGAGGCCGAGCGCTGCTTAAACTGCGATGTGCAAACCGTTTTCACCGAATCAACCTGTATCGAGTGTGATGGCTGTACGGATATTTGCCCCACCAATTGCATCACGTTCACCCATAACGGAGATGAAGAAGATTTGCGCACGCGACTCAACGCGCCTGCCAACAATACCGACAACGACCTCTACGTTTCAGATGTGCTGCCCACGGGTCGCGTGATGGTTAAAGACGAAGATGTGTGCCTGCATTGTGGCTTATGTGCCGAGCGCTGCCCCACCTCTGCGTGGGATATGCAAAAGTTTTTGTATACGGTGACCAAAGCGGGCAACTCCCCTGCCCCCGTGTTGCTGCAAGAGCGCTCTAAAACCAACCCTGTACACTCTCTGGCAGGCAAAGCCGCATGACCAAAAATGTAACTTCTGCGCGTGGCAATGCCGCGCAACTTGCGCCCAAAGTAAATGACTTTGTGGTGAAGTTTGCTAACGTCAACGGCTCTGGTTCGGCCAGCGCGAACACCATGTTCGCC
>CAYGNS010000435.1:0-575 GCA_964351295.1 uncultured Gammaproteobacteria bacterium | reverse complement strand
CGCCACAGCCATTTTCAGAATGGGCGTGCCGGTTAGCCCGCGCAATATTTTCCCCTCGAACATTCAAGGCGCACCCACCTGGTACGAGGTGCGCATAAGCGAACACGGTTATTTGGGCCGCCGGGGTGGACAAGTTGAATTAATGGTGTCGGTTAACCCGCAAAGCATGGTGCAAGACGTGGCCGATGTGTGTCCAGGTGGGTATTTCTTTTACGACAACACTTACCCCCTAGACTTCAAACTGATTCGTGACGACATTCACTATATAGGCTTGCCGTTAACAGAAATAACCAACAAGCAGTATAACGACCCACGTCGCCGCCAACTGTTTAAGAACATTATCTACGTGGGCTCGCTGGCCTATCTTATTGGCCTTGAGTTTGAAGCGCTCGAAAGCGTAGTAAACGACACATTTGCCCGCAAAGAAAAGCTCATTCCGCCGAATATTCAGGCGCTGCAAATGGGCTTTGACGCAGCGAAAAGCGCCTTCCCACAACCGCTTCCAATACAACTGGAACGACGCGATTTAAACCAAGGCAAGCTTCTAATGGAAGGCAGTGCCGGTTGGGGGGTGG
>CAYGNS010000434.1:0-2933 GCA_964351295.1 uncultured Gammaproteobacteria bacterium | reverse complement strand
CCTTAACGGGCGACTCACCGAAAGGTCGACATGATTGGTTTGTGGGTTACGCGAGTAAAGACGGGCGCAATATTGTGTTCGCGTCGCTCATAGTAAACAAAGAAAAGTGGGTGGTGCGCAGTGCCTATGTTGCCCGCCAGTTTATCTATTATTACTTTACCCAAGCTCAAGAAGAGTTACGTGCGCAAGCAAACCAAGGAATGCAACTAGGCGGCGATTAGATCGGCGGTGTACTCAGTTTAGTACTCTGGCTGATCCTTCGCGAGTTTAGTCGCCGCGAATGGCGGCCAATGTTTTAGTTGTGGAACGATCAAATTCGAAGGCAATTGAGTGCACTTGGCCGCCGCGTGCTAGCACTTCTTTAGCACCTACAATTGACTCAATCGGCCAATCACCCCCTTTTGCCAAGATGTCGGGTTGGATGAGTTCGATTAGAGTTAGCGGGGTATCATCGTTGAATGCCACGACCAGATCAACGGATTCTAGTGCCGCTAAAACGGCCATTCGATCCGCTAGGTTATTGATTGGTCGATCGTCTCCTTTGCCTAAACGCCGTACGGATTCATCGCTATTAACGCCGACAATCAGGCTTGCGCCTAGGTTACGGGCTTGCTCTAAGTACGTAACATGACCGCGGTGCAAAATATCAAAGCAGCCATTCGTGAATACCACTGGCCGTTGGATGAAGGGGTGCTGCGTAAGCGCTTTAGCTAATAACTCGTTGGACACAATAGTTTTGTCTTGCGCGGATCGAAAAGGCATTTTTGTGCTCCGAATAAAAGTTGCTAATGAATGTTACCAATGAGCGTTGCCGTAGCAAGCTTGCAAAAAGCTTATAGATACTCGAACACTTTAACTACACGAGCAACGCCGCGCACTGAGCGCGCAATTTCAGTGGCGCTGAGCGCTTCGGCTTCAGTAACAATGCCCATTAGATAGACGGTGCCGCGTGTTGTAACCACTTTAATACGGTTCGCGTCGAGGCCAGTTTTGAGCAATAGCTTGCTTTTAATTTTGGTGCTAATCCAACCATCATTGCTACGCGAGAGTAACGCCGATTTGCCAGCTATGGTGGTTTCGTCCACCACCTGCCTAACCGCTTGAATCGTGCTGAGTCGTTGTACTATTTCCCGTTTTGATTCCTCTGATTCAATTTCGCCCGTGAGTAATAAAATACCATTCCATGATACGGCCTTTACATTGGCCTCCGTGCGCGCATCCTTGTTGGCGATTAAATAGTTTCTCGCACTGAGTTCAATCGCTGAATCATCAATATATTCGCCTACTGTTCGACGATCGTGAATCACATCGACCGTAGTCACTACTGCACCTGCCACCAACATCGTGGCGCAACCGGATAAGGTGATGAGGCTGGCCAGCAATAACAAGCGTATTGCGGTACGCGCGGCATTCGGTAATTTAACTAAACGCTTGGGTAACGGGGACGAATACATGAATGTGTGCATAGTGGGGGAACTCAGTTTTCAAAACGATTAATTTTAGCTACTAATTTTACTTACTACGGTGGCTCTGTCCTGCGTAGCAGTTGATGCAGTTAAACGACTCGAATGAGCAGTAAGCACTGCTCTCGAAGGGGGTAAGGACATTTGCTTACAAGTAATAACACGGGCAAAAGCTTAGCACGGCTAGAGGGCAGGATTATTAAAAAATAGATACCATCATTAGCCGAATAAAAATTCGGCACCCCACTGCTTGTCTGTGGCGCAATTACGTATTGAGTGGTGCATTGGCTTTTGCAAGCCTAGCGGACTTGCCGCTCTAGTCTAAAATCATTAACAGTAATTAAAGCAGCGATCTTGAGTCGCTGATGCTGTATTGCGCGAATCTAAAATGCATTTTTTATCCATAAAGGTGTTGATTCATCATTTAACTCACTTAACTTGCCTGAGTAGCACAGCACGTCAAAGCGGCACTGCATAGAATGGAGTTGTTGCCGAGTTAAAAAGAGGGTTGCGGTTTTGCGCAGCTTTTGTTGTTTGTGCCAATGAATGCTCTCCAAAGCGCCGCCGTACCGAGCGGATAGTCGGTGGCGTACTTCCACAAAGATGATGCAGTTTTGGTGGTGCATAATTAAGTCGATCTCTCCAAATCGGGAGTAGTAGTTTCGTTCGACAAGCGTCATGCCTTGCTTGAGCAAATATTGCAGGGCGAGCGATTCGACTACCGCGCCGTCGGCGCGATGATTAGAGTTGGCATCCATGCCTACCTCCTAGAAGATGGTTAAATGAGATTAGCGTCTTTCTCGCGCTTATCTAACATTGATCGAGTGCAAAAGCGTACTGAAAAATAACGTGCGAAGCACCCCCCAAAAAAACAGCTAAAGCGATCTTTGTAAATTCGGTGCGGTGCGAGTGGAGGGCGAATCATCATTGCCGTTAGCGCGTTGTGCTGGCTCACGATATTCGCGGCTACTTTGGTCTGATACCACATTCGTATTCGTTGTCAGCGGGGTGAGGTCGAACCCTTGATTATTCTCCACCGAGGGAAGTCCTTCTACAAACGTTGCCCACAGCGGGGCGCTCTCAATGTTGCCATCAGCCAGCATGTGCAACAAACCTGTGTAGCCCTCGATTACGCGTTGGTTGCCCAGTTGTAGCGTCTGAGTTGATGTTTTGTACTGGCTGGCTACGCGATAGCTGTCGGCACCCAGGGCGAACAGCTGATTCAGCTGACCCGCATAGGGTGAAACTTTCTCCGAACGCAAGATCCAGGGCATAACCGGGAATTGAGTGCTCTCAAGGTCCATATCATTAATTGCGTCGGCCACGCCTGTGTACACATCGAGCCCCGCGTAAACGGGTACGCTCGAAGCGCTAAAGTAATTGATTTGTGGCCGGAGTAAACGCCCGGTTTGCGCTTCGGCAATCATAAATACAAAGTCGATATCCGCTCTTTGATACACAGCATGCTCG
>CAYGNS010000433.1:0-2940 GCA_964351295.1 uncultured Gammaproteobacteria bacterium | reverse complement strand
CCGCTTTCGGTTTGTCGCGCGCAAGCTCTAGTTGCGCCTCAAGGTCGCCTACGTCGCTCAAACCACCAGGCTCATCGACGAGTTGCGCATCTAACAAATCCTGTAGGGAATTAGAAGGCTCATCGTAAACAACTTCTGCAAAGCGATTATCGTTAAAATCATCTTCCACTCGCTGGAGTAGATCCGCCTCAATCCGTTTATCGTTTTTATTTTTTGCCATAAAGATACCCAGTCACTATAGGTCTCGGTTAGTCGGAAAATGAACAGTCAAGCTGTTCTAATTAATCTCAAGATAAGCCTTCGCTCAGCAACATTATTGAACTTCAAGAAAAACTTCAGAGTCGATCAACTTTGCGATATCAATATATCGCCAAGTTTCACCGCCCTCTTGCACAGATTTACCCACAAAGGCACTAAGGCCATCCCACCACTGCTCTGACAAAGGGCTGGCTGGCTCGCGTTGCTTAACATCACTGAAATCGAAATTACGAAAACCAATTACCCGATTTACCAGTAAGCCGCATTGCCGCGCAGAGTGTCGCAAGATCATTAAGTGGCCGCGTTGTGCTGTAATTGGTCTGTTCAGACCGGCTAACATACCCATGTCAACTACCGAGAACAGCACGCCTTTGGAATTAAACACCCCGCGCAACCATGCTTTAGTGAGCGGCACAGAAATTAATTCCTGGGGCACAGCGACTTCGCGTACGAGGTCAGCATCACAAAAAAACCGCTCACCGTTCAGAACAAAACCAATGCCGCGACTGGCCGAACTGTGCGTTACCGTGCCCTCGCCCGCCGCCTGTTGTGCCAGCGCTTGAGCTTGCATCGAGGTCAGTAATTGAAAAGCATTGGAAGTGGCCATATTAATAATGTCGCTATAATTGAATTCTAGGCACTAATCACGGCCATCACTTTGGTCAACAATTCCTTAGGGTTGGCCGGCTTTACCACATAGTCGGTCGCACCTTGTCGCTCGGCCCACACTTTATCGGTTTGCTCGCCTTTTGATGACAACATGATGACGGGGATATGCTGTGTCGCGGGATCTCTCGACAACGCCCGCGTCGCTTGAAACCCGTTCATATCGGGCATCACCACGTCCATAATGATGCAGTCTGGCAACAACCGTTTTGCTTCTTCCATTGCTTTTGCGCCCGAATCAGCGAAAGCGACGGTATAGCCACCTTGGTCCAGAATTTTTTTAACGTACAGATAGTCGGTTTTTGAATCATCAACTACCAAAACAATGTTATTCGCCATAATGATTAGAAATCTTGGTTAGTTAGAACTTATCACTGATTAAGTGGTGTTTTAAAAGATATTTAGATACTGATTTTGGGTGACAACTTGGTTCGCAATCGTCGTTTAATCTACTCCTTTTCAAGCACCACAACGAACTAAACAAATCGTTCGATTGCGCGCAATAGCTCAGCCTTCGTAAACGGTTTATTGATGTGTTCGTCAGAACCAGCAACGCGACCACGAGCGCGATCGAACAAACTGTCTTTACTCGACAGCATAATGATTGGGGTATCGCGGAAATGCCGATTATTCTTTATGAGTTTGCAGGTTTGGTAGCCATCTAAGCGCGGCATCATAATGTCTACAAAGATAATGTCAGGACGCGTATCCGCGATAACAGACATGGCCTGAAAGCCATCTGATGCAGTGAACACCTCGTATCCTTCTTTTTTTAAAATGGTTTCGGCAGTCATACGAATCGTATTGCTGTCATCGATCACCATTACCTTTGTTACTGCCATATTAGACTACGAACCTGTGTGACGGGCTGTTTAGTTTGGCACCGTTTACCCATTCCTTATGAGGGAAAGCAAAGTACCGCACTACTTCGAGCCATTTATGCAAAATATATAAACCTTGTGCGATTCTTCTAGCGCAACTGCACGTGATGTTAACTCGATACGCCTATTACTCATTCTAGTCACAACGCGATCTATTAGTTAACGCAGTGTCTAGTATATCAGCATGACCAAGTAGGCGACTAAAAACAAGTTCGGGCAAAACCCACAACCACACGACGTCTTCAATCCAAATCAAATCAAACACTCGTTGAACTGTTGATTACCAAAAGGCTTAACGTATTTATTAAGAAAAGAGTCTAAAGTCTTGTAATTAATACAATTACTAAGCAAACAATACATCAACACCGTTTCTTTGTTAACCAAAATCTGGCTTTTTGTGTCGCAGTCAATGGGTACGCACCTTTTCGTCAGCTTAGTCGTCATTTCGGTTTACAATGGGTGTAGATTAACCTTCGCAATCAAGCAAACTTTACGAGGCCTGTTCATCTTGCAGTCGGATCATCATCTTATTAACTCCCATGAGTCGCGTTGGTACGTCTACATACTCCGCTGCGCCGATAACAGCTTGTATACTGGGGTGACTAAGGACTATGAGCGACGTCTGGCTGAGCATAATCTGGATTCGAAGAAAGCCGCCAAATACACCCGCGCTCGTCGCCCTGTCGTTATGGTCTACGTGGAACTCGCGAGTAATCGTAGCAACGCCTGCCAACGCGAAGCATCGATCAAACGATTAACCTCTGCACAAGAAGAATCGCTCGTTTCGGCGTTCGCACATGACACGCACAACTCAAGCCTAGCTTTGCACGCCTCGATAGCCGCCATTGCATGAGCGAACGCAAGCTTAATCGGCGTCAGCAATGGCGGGCCGAAAAAATTCAGCAAGAGCGCCAAGCACGTTCGCTAAAGCAACAACGCGACCTCGAGCGACAATTACAGTCTGGGCACTTAAGTAGCGAGCAGGCGGGCCTAGTCTGCAGCCGCTTTAGCAAGGAGTTTGAAGTGGAAGCACTTGAAGGGGCCGATGCGGGTCGGATTCATCGCTGCGTCGCGCGCGCTAATTTAGGTGGCATTGTCGCGGGTGATCGGGTTATTTGGCGCGCCGCACCCGATT
>CAYGNS010000432.1:0-2949 GCA_964351295.1 uncultured Gammaproteobacteria bacterium | reverse complement strand
GATCTAGCGGCCGACACTGTCGAAATAAATGGGGTAGCCGTACTAGCTCGCAAGCTCCAAGGTGCGGATAAAGCACTGCTGCGAGAAACGGTCGAGCAATTTAAGAATAAGCAGGCCAAGGGCATCGTTGTGTTGGCTTCAGACTTAGACGATAAGCCCATATTGGTGGCGGGCGTGTCGGTCGAAATAGCCAAACAGTACCCGGCCGGTAAATTGATTCAGCATATAACGGGCTTAGTGGGAGGTCGAGGTGGTGGCCGCCCTGATATGGCGGAGGGCGGCGTGCCCAATGTTGCGGATTTGGATACGGTGCTTGCTCAGGTAAGTGCGTGGGTTGAAGAACAAGGATAGGTCTTATGATTTTGAGTTTAGGCTGGGTCAGCAGTGCTAATGCATTGTGGGCTAGGGTTGTATTTGAGTCTGTTGAGCCATTGGGTCACTCCCTGAGTGTTGGGGTTTGACCGTGCTGACGATTGTCGAGAAGTTTGGAGGGACCTCGGTAGGTTCCATCGAACGAATTAAAGCGGTGGCCGCTCACTTGAAAGCCAAGCGGGCTCTAGGTGAACGGTTGGTTGTCGTCGTTTCGGCCATGAGCGGTGAGACTAATCGACTGATCGCACTTGCACACGATTTGTCTGAGTCCCCGAGCCCGCGCGAAATGGACGTGTTAATCTCCACTGGCGAGCAAGTTACTATCGCGTTGCTTACCATGGCTCTGCATGAGCTTGGTCTGCACGCCAAGTCCTATACGGGTGCGCAAGTGAGCATTCGTACTGACAATGTTTACTCTAAAGCGCGAATCTTGGACATTGATGGACAGCGCATTGTTGAAGATTTAGAGAACGATACGATCGTTGTGGTCGCCGGGTTTCAGGGTAGTAATGAACGCGGAGAAATAACCACGCTTGGACGCGGGGGATCAGACACCACGGCGGTAGCGCTCGCGGCCGCAATTAAAGCCGATGAGTGCCGTATCTATACCGATGTTGATGGCATCTACACGACCGACCCGCGAGTGGTGCCGCAAGCGCGGCGTTTGGATCGAATTACCGCGGAAGAGATGCTTGAAATGGCGAGTTTAGGCGCCAAGGTATTGCAAACTCGCTCGGTTGAATTTGCGAACAAATATAAAGTACCACTTCGAGTGCTGTCCTCGTTTGAGGAGGGGCCAGGCACTCTGATTCATTACGAACAGGAAGGAGACTCAATGGAAGCCCCTATGATTTCTGGCATTGCGTCTCAACGCGATGAAGCCAAATTAACCATTCGCAAGATCCCTGATCAACCGGGTGTTGCGCACAAAGTGTTAGGGCCAATTTCGGCCGCGCATATCAATGTAGACGTAATTATTCAAAATGCCAGTCAAAAAGGCTTTACCGATTTAACGTTTACAGTGCCCAGGTCTGATTTTAAGGCTTGTAAAGCGATTTTGGAGCAATTGGTGATTGACCTAGGAGCGCAGGATATTCGCGCCGACGACAAGATCGCCAAGGTGTCCATTGTAGGCGTAGGCATGCGTTCACACACGGGTGTTGCGGATTTAATGTTTAAAACGCTAGCGGAGAATGACATCAACATTCAAATGATTTCGACTTCAGAAATCAAGGTGTCAGTGATTATCGGCGAGTCGCAGCATGACCTTGCCGTACAATCTTTGCACAGCGCGTTCGAACTGCATAAGTTTTAATCGCTGCGGGAATATTCAAATAAAGCTTATTTTGAATTTTAATCTATAGCAACGCATCAAAGGCTGGAAATCTATGATGAGTTCCCTATAATACGCGCTCTTACTGCAGGGAAGTATGGCTTCGTTTACAGTTGCTTGCTGTTCGTAGATGACGAATTGCGGGGTTGAACCGTTCTAGAACGCGCTGTGAATCGATGGTCTTAATGTTTGGAGAACCTGATGTTAATTTTAACTCGTCGTATTAACGAAACGCTCAATATAGGTGACGAAATTCAGGTTACCGTTTTGGGTATTAAAGGTAATCAGGTAAGAATTGGAATTAGTGCTCCACGTGATGTACCCGTGCATCGCGAAGAGATTTACCAAAAGATTTTGCTCGAAGATGGGGCTCACGATGATCAACATGTAGCCACGAAATCGGCGCACATGACGGACCCTAATCTAAACGAAGTGCTTGACGATGAGCAGTATGACAGTGACCATGATCATCGTGGCGTTGACTACTTCAGCGATGAGGACTCGGTAGGTAATAACTAGGTTAATACCTAAATGAGCACCTTGTTATGTGATCTGAGGCATATGATCGTGCGTGGTCGCAGATTGGTTGAGGAAATTAGAGTATTAGAGGGATCTAGCGACAAAAGTTGTACCATTTATTTAAGCGTCAATGGAGAAGTGGCCGAGTGGCTGAAGGCGCTCCCCTGCTAAGGGAGTATAGGGTTTATAGCTCTATCGAGGGTTCGAATCCCTCCTTCTCCGCCATTCATTTTTTCGTAACCTTGAGGGGTAATGATAAGCAAATGAAGAGCGCTTGAATAAAAAATCGGTGTCGTCTTAGTGTGAGACTCACCTTTCGCGCGCATCCAATAGGGTGCGTTTTTTGTTTCTGCCTTACGAAGGTATTGATTCAACCACAAATACGGCTGATCCGATGGAATTTCTAACCGACTACGCTCTCTTGGCCAGTTTTCTTTCGCTCACCGCGTTAGAGATTATTCTGGGTATAGACAATGTGGTGTTTATCGCACTGCTCGTTAATCATTTGCCCGAAGAGGAGCGTGAAAAGGCTCGCGTTATTGGTTTAGGGCTGGCCTTAGTAATGCGCATTGTCATGTTATTTGGCATCGTTTGGATTATTGGTCTTAAAGAACCTTGGCTAAATTTGTTCGGGCACGCTTTCTCAGGTAAGGCTCTACGACTTCTCGGGGGCGGCGTGGTCTTGCTCTACTAGGGGTGGGGCTGTGGGCGGGGGGCGGGGGGGG
>CAYGNS010000431.1:1038-2950 GCA_964351295.1 uncultured Gammaproteobacteria bacterium | reverse complement strand
CAGCAATGCATCACCACAGACATGGTAGATTTAGGAGAGGTGGCAGAGCGGTTGACAATATCGTCAGGAACGATATTGAATCGGATCGCGCAGCGACCGACCCGAAGGGCGAGGCACAGGACGTGCCGAGTAATGCACCGGGCGACCGGCGCGGTGGTGAGCAGCAATGCATCACCACAGACATGGTAGATTTAGGAGAGGTGGCAGAGCGGTTGAATGCACCGGTCTTGAAAACCGGCAAGGGTTTATAGCCCTTCGTGGGTTCAAATCCCACCCTCTCCGCCAACTAAGAAAGGCTTTGCTGAACATTCTCAGCAAAGCCTTTTTTTTCACCAATTAAGCTCACCCCTCGTTGCCACTACGCTCGCCAATTTAACAGTCTATAATTGAGTTAATGACCGCAAAAACACCTTCCGACTCACGCACTAACGCTGTGCTCTTAATCATTGCGCAGACTTGCAACACCCTAGCGGATGCTCTTGCCAGTACTAAGATTGTTTTGCCTTGGATAATGAATAGCATTGGTGTACCGCTTTTTCTATCGGGCTTACTGGTGCCAATTCGTGAATCGGGTTCTCTACTTCCGCAAATTGCACTCAGCAATTTCATACAGCGTCTGGCTCTACGCAAGTATGCATATGCCACGGGTACGCTCGTACAAGCCATTGGGGTTAGCCTTATTGCGTGTACCGCCTATTTCCTCAAGGGTTGGATGGCGGGCACGGTCATCGTTGCACTGGTCGGCACAATGAGTTTAGCGCGAGCCGTCTGCTCTATTGCTTCCAAGGATGTGTTAGGCAAGACCATACCTAAGTCTCGTCGAGGCACCCTAATGGGGATTAGCAGCTCGATCGCGGGTAGCATTGCCATTACCGTTGGCGTCGCGCTTGTATTCGGATGGTTTAACGCGACCGATGACCTCATTTGGCTACTTCTAGCCGCCACACTAGCGTGGATAATGAGCGCACTCTTGTTTGTACGAATAGTGGAACCTAATGGCGCAACTAATGGTCCAAACTCGGTGAGCGCACAAATTCTAGTCGGACTCGGCTTGCTTAAATCGGATGCTTCATTTCGTCGGTTTGTGCTGGTCCGAACCTTTTTAATGAGCTCCAGTTTGAGCGCACCCTACTTTGTGCTGCTCGCTCAGCCAAGCAATCTGCTCGGTAACGCTCTCGACAACGGCGCGGGTGCAAGCGGCTTTAGTGATGCCGTGGTCTTAGGGCTATTGATAACATTGAGCGGCGTCGCGAGTTTAATGAGCGGTTGGGTTTGGGGAAAGCAATCTGATCGTGACAGTCGCAGGGTACTGCGTATAACGGCTTTGATGACGGCAGTACTCTGTTCTTGCGCCGCCGGTATAACGCTTTTACCTACACAAACACTTTCAAGTACCTGGCTAAGTGTGGGTATGTTAAGCCTGTTCTTTTTACTCTCGATCACCCATCAAGGTGTTCGTTTAGGGCGCAAAACCTACATAGTTGATATTGCAGACGGTAATCAGCGCACGCAATACGTTGCAACGAGCAATTCCGTTATCGGGCTGTTGCTTTTGATCGCCGGAGTAGTGGCGGCTGGTCTCGCGCAAATTTCGATAGTGATAGTGCTCATATTATTCGCTTGCATGGCGGTCATCGCGGCAACGGTTGCACATTCCATGCCGCCAGCCCATGCCTAAGCTCGCAACTCAGATCATTTAGCGACACGCTCTGCCTTACTGCCCGCTTACTTACTCAAATGCGTAGAAGTTAGTGATGCTTGCCGCAATTCTGCATGCGCTTGAATGACAATCTGCCGCGCCGAAGTAATGCTTAGATACGCCATAAGGGCTGCCACTAGCAAGTCGGGCCATCGAGTCATGCTGGCGAATACCCCTGCTCCCGCCGCGACCACGGCAAGATTGCCGATTACG
>CAYGNS010000431.1:0-1028 GCA_964351295.1 uncultured Gammaproteobacteria bacterium | reverse complement strand
CGCGTACATAGCCAAATGGAACGCATGTTACTTTCGCCGTTGCGATAACGGAACAACAAAATAGCCACAAACAAATTAGCGACGAGCGCTAAGCTGCCGACCACGCCCATGGTGAGCGCTTCGGGTTGGCTCCCCATTACGGCATTATAGCCAGCAGCAACAATAACGAGCAGTCCGAATAGCCCCATCGAATACCCCTTAATTAATGAAGCTTTGGCTCGGGTAGACAATGCATGGTTTACCACAAACAAACTAATGGCGTAATTAGCGGCGTCGCCAAAGAAGTCCAAGGCATCAGCCTGCAGCGCCACCGAGTCTCCGGCGCGGCTTGCAACAATTTCCACGATGAACATGACCGCATTCACAATTAATGCGATCCACAAAACGCGTTTAAATACTGGGCTATTACCAGTTGTATCCGGCACTGAGCAACATGCGTGAGCTTCAGACATTGATATCCTCCTTGATAACCTTAGAGCCGCTATCGCTTGGGCTCACATCCACCATGGAACCGTCTTCTAACATATGCTCCAGCATGGCATTGATCACACATTGCACGTGGTGGTCGGCGGCGCGGTAAAACATCTGTTTGCCGCGTCGCTGTGCCACCACCATTCGGGCCGCTTTTAACAAACGTAAATGATGACTCACTAGAGGCTGCGACAACTCAGTCTCAGCCGCCAATTGCGATACATTCACATACTGATGCAAGCACTGGCTCACGATGCGTAGTCGCGAGGTATCACCGAGCAGGCTGAAAAGGTCAGCCAATTGCGGGATTAGGTCTAGACGCGGCTGGACCTCGGTAGGCTCGATACGGCGAGTTGTTGACATGTTTTTCAAAACGCTAAAAAAGAGACAATCAATCTTATATCAAATAAACATATGTGCATATGTTTATTTGATATAATTCATACAATAACCTACTGAATCCGTTTAGCGTGAACCAGGGAAGCCCACAAATACACGGCAAACAAAAACAAAAACAAACTGAGTTGTATGGACTCCGCAACCCCATTAAATGCCAT
>CAYGNS010000430.1:0-2954 GCA_964351295.1 uncultured Gammaproteobacteria bacterium | reverse complement strand
CGAGCGTGCATCTCGTAATACCTTCGATATCAAACTACGCGGCATGATGCCCCTTACCGATATTGCGCGTATCCACGCACTCGCTCATGGCGTAACGGCGGTGAATACGCGCGACCGCTTAAAGCAGTTGGCCCAAGTGAACGCTCTAACACAGCACGATGTGGATAATTTGCTCGACGCGCACGAGTACATCGCCCACCAACGCCTTTTGCATCAGGGCGAGCAATTATCTAGAGGGCTGGCAGCAGACAATCACCTTAATCCAGAAGACTTTAGCAGTCTCACGATTCGCCAGCTAAAGGATGCGTTTAAAGTGGTTCGCGATGCTCAACAAGGGCTAAAAATGCGTTACGGTCATGGCTTGCTATAACTATGCACGCTTGGTTTAGGCATTGGCAATTAACGCGCAAACGCCAAGCTGCACTGCGCATCGCTCGCGACCCTGCCGTTAGGCAATATCTGCAATCACCATTACCCGCTTATTCCTTAGACGTGGCCGAGCTTAACTATCTTGTGGTGGACCTAGAGATGAGCGGCTTGCACGCCGATACTGATCAGATTTTGAGCATGGGCTATGTTCCTGTGCGCAAGCAACAGATTATTCTTAAAGAAGCCTGCCACGAACTCATACGCCAGCCTGATCTGTCGCTGGATGCCACTGCTCCCATTCATAATATCCGCCACACAGATCTTGAGACGGGCCAACCTCTCGAAGACGCGCTTGAACGGCTCTTAAGTGCATTAAGCGGGCACGTGCTAGTAGTGCATCATGCACCGCTTGACACGGCCTTTTTGCAACGCAGCCTATCCAAGCACTATCAACTGAAACTATTAAGCCCTGTAGTAGACACATTAAAAGTGGAGCAAACGCGCTATGCGCAACGCGAGCTGCCTGCTGGTGGGCTGCGCTTACACGCCTGCCGCGACCGCTATAACTTACCCCCTGCGCTAGCGCACAACGCGCTGACTGACGCAATCGCCACGGCGGAACTTTGGCTAGCGCAAATGAGCTCCATTCGCCAAGGCAAGGCGGTAAGCTTGAGTTACTTCTTATAACGTGGCGAGGGGCAAGCCGGCCATAAGGTCACGCCACTTCGAAACTCTAAGCTAACTGAATAACGCGCCGCTTGCTTAAGCTGCCACGCAACAGTTCAGCCGCCAATTCAGGCACTTGCTCTAAAGTGGCCACCTCGTACAGCGGCGCTAAATCTGCGGGAGTTAATAACTCACTCAACCGCTGCCATGCACGCACTCTATTCGCCATAGGCGCTTGCACCGAATCCACGCCTTGCAACCGCACGTTTCGCAGAATAAAGGGCATCACAGTGGCCGGTAAATCAATACCACCCGCTAAACCGCACGCAGCGACTACGCCGTTGTAGCGCGTTTGACTGATCGCACACGCCAACGTTTGCCCGCCTACCGAATCAATCGTGGCGGCCCATGTCTCTTTTTCTAATGGTTTAGCGGGCCGACTCAATTCAGCACGATCGATAATCGAACTCGCGCCCAAACTAGACAGCCACGCATGCTCCGAAGCACTGCCCGTACAGGCTGTGACTGTATACCCGAGTTTATTTAACAAACTAATCGCAAACGAACCCACCCCACCCGAAGCTCCCGTCACCAAAACGGGGCCATCAGAAGTCTGCACGCCTGCATCTAATACCGCTAACACGCAGAGCATTGCTGTGTAACCAGCGGTGCCGATGGCCATACAATCTTGCGCCGAAAAACCCTCGGGTATGCGCACCAACCACTCCGGTTTTAGCCGCTGATGCTGCGTATAGCCGCCCCAATGCATTTCCGATAAACCATAACCATTGACCAATACCGCATCACCCACTTGCCATTCAGGCACGCTGGACTCAACCACCTCCCCCGCTAAATCAATACCGCACACCATAGGATACTGCCGACAAATCTTACTCTTACCCGTAACGGCCAAAGCGTCTTTATAATTGAGCGTAGAGTGACTAACTTTAACAAGCACCGGATGCTCCGGTAGATCCGCCATAGTCAGTTGGCTAATGGCAACGGAGTGTTCACCGTTCACTTCAGTGGCGATAAGAGCGTTGAAAGAGTTCATAAATAAGTTGGGCGCGGATTCGCTTTTAAATGGATGAGGGCCGTTAACCATACACAAAATTGCGACTGTTTACAGCATGACCCCAAAGCGAATTACACAACTGTTTAAGGTTTGCCCATTGAATGATTCAAATTTGGCCCTATACTTTGGGCATACCGATTTTGCAGCAGGCGGAGTGATTACCGACTGCGACAGAAAAAGGGGGCGACATGGCTTCGACATGGGTCGCGAAACCTTCGGTGCATGTAGAGCATGTGGTGTGACTCTCAAATCCAGCCACAAAGTTATAGTTGCAAACGACGATAACTACGCACTAGCAGCTTAAGCCTGTTAGGGTCTTGCCCGGGTTGTTCATGGCCTTGGATTTTAGATCTCAAATCACATGAAATCGCTAGCACCTTGTGTCGATTAAGGGGCTGCTAAAAGATAAGTCGACTCACCCCAAATCGAGTGCGTTTGTCCAGTTGAGCGGGGTTAAATAAAAGACAAACTAAACATGTAGATCCGATGAGCGGAGGGCTCGTGGACGCGGGTTCGATCCCCGCCGCCTCCACCAATAAACAAGGTCACCTTTAGGTGGCCTTTTTTATTGGCAGAGGGTGGCAGGGTGAGAACCTGCGTACCGGGTTCACAAAATCGTCAGGAACGATTTTGAACGACCGCAGGTCGCCCCGTAGGGGTGAGGCGCATGGAAGCGCCGAATAATCCCCGCCAGAATCTACCCATATCTAAAATAGAATGCCTTAAGGTGGCCTTTTTTATTAGCAGAGGGTGGCAGGGTGAGAAGAAGCGTCACGGGTTACCGCCATGAATGGCGGTTATGCTGGGACCGCACGAGCACTGACCAGCTCCCAAAATCGTCGGG
>CAYGNS010000429.1:0-2962 GCA_964351295.1 uncultured Gammaproteobacteria bacterium | reverse complement strand
TTAAAGCAACTGACAAATTGGCCGTCATTGGTATTGGGGGACTCGGACAATTAGCCATACAGTTCTTAAACAAATGGGGTTGCGAACTAACCGCTTTTACCTCCTCGCCCGACAAAGCTGATGAAGCCAAGCAAATGGGCGCTCATCACACCGTAAGCTCCCGCGACAGCGAAGCATGGAAAGCGTTGCGCGGTAAGTTTGGCTTCGTTATCGCCACCGTAGCCGTGGATATGGACTGGAAAGCAATGGCCGCTACCTTAGCGCCAAAAGGTCGCTTACATTTTGTGGGCGTTGTGCCGAGCGAACTGGGGCTACGCGTAACCGATTTGATGAGCCAACAGCGTTCAGTGTCTTCATCGCCCGTGGGCGCCCCGCAAGTGATCGCGAAAATGCTGGAGTTTTGTGCACGGCATAGCATCAAACCGCAGATCGAAGTGTTTCCAATGTCTGAAATCAACGCAGCCATGGCACACCTCGAGGACGGTAAAGCGCGCTACCGTATCGTATTGCAAAACCGCTAGGCGCACCGCCTTAACTTCGTTGCTGGAAACGGCTATTCTCGATAGCGAGCAAAACTTGAGTCGGATTCCCAAAGCGTGACACTGACCACGGGCAAGCCCTCGGCGACAGCCTTCTGGTAGATTAATTTAGCCAGATTTTCCGCCGTGGGATTTTCGTCCATTACATAAACCCGCTCGTTGTTAGCCGTGAAAACCGCGACCATGGGATCATCTTTGCACAACAACATGGTGTGATCTAGGGTCGCGTCTACCCATTCTTTTAGCACTGCTTTCACATCGCTAAAGTCCATTACCATGCCTAGCGCATCCAGCGTTTCGCTACCGAGCATTACGTCCACTTTGGCATTATGCCCGTGCAGATGCGCGCACGGCCCTTGGTGCTCTAAGAGCCTATGTCCGTAACAAAATTCGATGCTTTTAACGATTTCAAACATGGCCATAATCTACAAGGATAAGAAAATTTATCGCCACTAGGGCTCTCAGCCAGTGTAACGCATAAACGTAATTAGCTCGGCAAAAAACCACCCGACTGGCGTGCCCAGAGGCGCGCATAAATACCGCCTTGCGCAACTAATTCCGCATGCGTGCCCGACTCCGCAATACGGCCACCATCCATAACGATCAAGCGATCCATCTGGGCTATAGTCGATAGTCGATGAGAAATCGCCACCACCGTTTTACCATTCATCAACTTGTTTAATTGTTCCTGAATGGCTGCCTCCACCTCTGAGTCTAACGCTGAGGTCGCTTCATCCAGAATCAAAATGGGAGCATTTTTTAATATGACACGGGCAATCGCAATTCTTTGTCGCTGTCCGCCCGATAGTTTTACACCACGTTCGCCCACTTTGGCATCTAAGCCTTGATTACCCTCATGATCCACTAAGTCACTTAGAAACTCATCGGCTTTGGCTAAGCTAATGGCCGTCATAATCTCAGCGTGACTGGCCGAAGGTTTGCCATAAGCCACGTTCTCACGAATGGTGCGATGTAACAACGACGTATCCTGAGTCACCATCGCGATATTCGCTCGCAAGCTCTCCTGACTGACCTGCGCAATGTTTTGACCATCAATAAAAATAGCGCCAGAGTCTATGTCATACATTCGCAGTAATAGATTAACCAAGGTAGACTTACCCGCCCCTGAATGACCCACTAAGCCAATGCGCTGGCCAGGCTCAATACGCAGATTAAAGTTATTAATTACCGCGGTTTGCTCAGAATAGCGAAAATTAACGTCCGCGAATTCAATCGCGCCTTTATCAATCTGCAGCCTAGATGACGATTTGTCTTGCACTGCAACTGGCTGCGCGAGCGTGTTTAAACCATCTTGGGTAGTGCCAATGGATTCAAACAAGCGAGCCAGCTCCCAAATAAACCACTGACTCATAGACTGTAGGCGTAAGGATAATGCACCGGCCACCGCTACCGCCCCCGTCGACACCAAGGACTCTGTCCACAGGTACAGGCCGAAGGCCATCGTGCCGCAGACCATTAAGGCATTTAAAGTCACCAAAGACGTATCCAACAACGTAACCAACCGCATTTGGCGATACACGCTGTCGAGCATCGATTGCATGCTGTCGCGGGCGTACCCTTCTTCCGCGTTGTTGCTTGAGAACATCTTTACCGTATGGATGTTTGAGTACGCATCCACTACCCGACCAGTCATGTGCGAACGTGCGTCTGATTGTTCTTCCGATACAGCACGCAACCTCGGCAAAAAGTGTCGCATAACGAAGAAGTAAGCAACCAGCCAAATAATCAACGGTAGCGCCAAGCGAACATCGGCACTGACGAAGATCAATAGCGCGCTCGTGAAGTACACCACCACATACACCATCAAGCCCGTAATGCTCACAATGGTATCGCGTACTGACAAGGCGGTTTGCATCACCTTGGTGGCCAATCGGCCAGCAAAATCGTTCGCAAAGAAAGAAGACGATTGTCGCAGCAAATAACGATGCGCTCGCCAGCGAATCTGCATTGAAAAGTTGCCCAGCAGGCCCTGATGTTCAAGCGCCGAATCAACAAAACTCAGCAGCGGCCAAACCACCGCAATCACCAAAAACAACCAAATGAGGTTAGTGCCATGCACATCAAAAAAAGTGCTCGGATCGCTGACTTCCATCCAATCGATCATCGTGCCGATAATCTGGAACATATAGACTTCGATCACCGCAATGGAACCTGCAGTGAAGAACAAGCACAACAAAAGAAATCGAAAGGGCTTAGTGTAATGCCAAGTAAACGCCCACAGCTTGGCGGGCGGCATTTCGATGGGTGCATCGGAGAACGGCGGCACGGCGCGTTCGAACCACTTAAACACGGTAAAACCTCTTAATATTTAATTGAAAAAGTAAGCGTTAGCGCTTTACGCTCAATCTGTACGAAACATTCCAGCGGGAAAACCAGCACATCCCCAAGCTAAGTATTCTTGC
>CAYGNS010000428.1:0-2963 GCA_964351295.1 uncultured Gammaproteobacteria bacterium | reverse complement strand
CATGCCAAAGGTCGCGCGTAATCCAGCGCCACCCGCACCCACTACCACCACATCAAAGGAATGGTCAATAATTTTGTAATCGCCAGTCACGCGCTAGCCTCCAAGAACTACTATTAAAACAGAAATGACGGACATGACCGCCATTAAGACCGAGGCAAATTTCACGACCAACAAGAGCGTTAAATTTAACCACTTCGTATGAATATAATCTTCTATAACGACTTGCACGCCAGTTTGCGCATGAAACAGCATGGCCACCAAAAAGAGGATCATGAGAGTTGCGTTAAGCGGTTGAGCCAGCCATGCAGATGCTGCTTGATGGTCTAGGCCAATAATCACTAGCACTGAGTAAACAAACCAGAGTGACAGAGGGATTAGAGCGATAGCCGAAACCCGTTGCCACCACCAGTGCGAAAAGCCATGTTTGGCTGAGCCAAGGCCAACGGCCTTAGCTAAAGGGCTACGTAGACTCATAACCACCCCCCTGTTCTTTGCAAAGCAACCAATACGACGGCGGCCGTTAAAGCAAACGACACGACTAACACGATCATGCCTGAGCGATACACTTGCGCGATTTCCAAGCCTGCACCAATATCCCAAAACAGGTGACGAATACCGTTACATAGATGGTAATTAGCCGCAAAACACCAACCCAACAGAACGAGTTGCGCGAACGGATTAGCGAGCAATATTTGCAATTGTCCATACGATTCCTGGCCGCTTGCAAGGGCACCAAGCCACACTACGATCAAGATACTGCCCAAGGCGAGAAACACACCCGTGGCGCGGTGCAGGATAGACAAAATCGACGTCAATTGCGGTCGATAAACCTGCAAATGTGGCGACAAGGGACGAGCTTTGTGCATAGATGACATAATCTAAGTTTCCTAAAATTGGCTCTAATTCAACGAAATAGCGGGATCAGGAGTGTACAGTCGATTGCTGCGACAACTCCATTGACCGGTCCATCAACTGGATAAGTAAACAAATGCAAAAACGCGAACAGAGACACTGAACAGATATGTCGGTGTGTGCCGATTGCATCGAATGGCCGCATTTGTATTCGGTTTAACGTGTAAATGGGGTGAATGTACGGCTTCTTTATATTTTAACCGATTAGCACAAGACTGGTAACGAGTATTTAACACCGCGTTACTAATATCCACGATTCGTTGCAAACGACATAATGATTCGCGACCCTTTCGACAACGAACGACATTGGTATCCGCTGACTACGCGCAGACTATCGCTCCCTGACGACGCAAAAGATCCATCGACTCCCGATAGCTAGGCTAAAAATCATAGCAACGACCCTTGGCTTCCCAATCACCGTAACGTGTTGGTTCTAGACCTCGCGGCCCACCTATCTCCTTACTCGCTGCCACTGTAACCACCGTTGAACTACTTTCACTAAGCTGTTCAACCTCAGGGATGCTTCCCTCCTGCATCGACGATGCGGAGCGCTCGCTGGAAGTGAGAGCCATGTCTTCTAGACTGACAGTATCGGCTTTCGCGTTCTCGTTTGCGTTCATTATCTGTTCCTCTTTTAAATGCACGTCGCGTGCTCCTAAATCTGGTTTATATTGCTGCAGTGCGTTCCGCCGAGTGGTTCGGTCTGAAGGCTAAGCGACACACGATGGTTCCTACTTAAGTTGATGCGTAAAGTCAGGTTCATAGCTTGCTTTTTTCAGCCTTCGAATCTTACCACGTGAAATTGATGCGCCATTGACACTTGTAGGCATTACGAAAAGACCTGGTTTACACTAAAGCTTACAATTGAAGCGTTATAGTGCAACTTAGATAAACGGCAAAAAGCATCGCCACTCACACCGAAAATTATTTTTTCGCACTCTCCCCCTCCGGATGTCAATTGCGACAACGAACATGACAAGCACGACACAACTAAAAGTAATAAAAGTCAGTGGTGCAGACGCCGCTGCATTTCTACAAGGCCAGCTCACCAACGATATTAATCAGTTAGCGGGATGCTGGCAGTTTTTTGGGTACTGCTCACCGAAGGGTCGTCTTTTGAGCAGCGGCTTTTTATGGCGCGACACAGACAACTTTTATTTGGCTATGCACGCTGAGATTGTCACCAACATTATCGCAAGATTGCGTATGTATGTTCTGCGCAGCAAAGTTGAACTCGCCGAGCTAACATTGGTCGCTGTTATCGAGCTTGGCAATAATGAATTTGGGGTGTACGACTTCAAGAATGGGGAGCATATTTTGCGCTGCCGCTCACATGCCATCCGCTTAACCCTCGCAACCCCAAGTGATGCACCCAACTTAGAGCACAAGCCAATGAGTGAGCTGTGGGACGACTTACTAGTGAGCGAAGGTCTGCCACTCATATCCCCGCCCATAACTGAGGAGTTTGTGCCACAAATGGTTAACCTCGAACTGCTCGGGGGCGTGAGCTTTAAAAAGGGTTGCTACACAGGCCAAGAGATTGTGGCGCGCATGCATTATTTGGGTAAGTTAAAACAACGTATGGTGTGCTTGGCGGTTTCCGCCGACAGCCCTGAACAACTGAAACAAATTGTGGTTGGGGCCAAGCTCACGCCAGTAGATTTACCACTGGATGGGCAGCGAGCAGCGGCCAATTATGACCAAACAAAGATCACATCCGCAGACTCAACGGCAAGAACCAAAGCGACAAACTCAGAGTCAGTGGGGCCAATAGCAGGACAGGTCATCGCATTGAGCGGTGCTCGCTCGTTCGCGCTCGCCGTTATTCGCACCGCTTACCTCGCCCAAGATTTTGAGTTAGTGGACGTACCCGCCGTAAGACTAAAGCCAGCCGACCTACCCTATTCGATGCCCGAACTCAAAGAGCTTGAGCGGCAGCAGTAGGGGACGCAAGCACAGCAAGTTAGCTTAAAAAACGCCACTCCTAGAAAAGACATCACCCCCTCAAAACACGTCATTCCCGCGCATCGCTGCATGGACGCAGCGAGTCG
>CAYGNS010000427.1:0-2970 GCA_964351295.1 uncultured Gammaproteobacteria bacterium | reverse complement strand
GCACACACCCCAAGACCGAACTATGAGCATTTTAGAAACCAAAGATCTGTGTAAAAGTTATCGCGGCTTACAGGTAGTAAAAAACATCAACATTTCAGTTGAAAGCGGTCAAGTCGTTGGTTTACTGGGGCCTAATGGTGCAGGTAAAACCACCAGTTTTTACATGGTAGTGGGGTTAGTCCGCAGCAATAGTGGGCGCATCTTATTAAATGGCCAAGACATCAGCAGTCTACCAATGCACTCGCGCGCCAAACTAGGAATCGGCTATCTGCCGCAAGAGCCGTCCATCTTTCGCAAGCTAACCGTAGAAGAAAACATTTTAGCCGTACTCGAAGCCGACAAAAGCATTAGCCCGCAGGACCGCCGTCATCGAGTAGAGCAATTACTCGAAGAATTTAACATCGGCCATAAGCGTAAAACTTTAGGGATTTCGCTGTCGGGCGGGGAGCGTCGACGCGCCGAAATCGCTCGGGCCATTGCATTAAAACCCTACTTTATTTTGTTAGATGAGCCGTTCGCTGGAATCGATCCCATTTCCGTTGGCGACATTCAGCAGATCATTGATTACCTGCGCAGTTCTGGTATTGGAATTATTATTACTGACCATAACGTACGCGAAACCCTGGATATTTGTGATCATTCCTACATATTAACTGAAGGCAGAGTACTCACCGAAGGCACCGCCCGTGACATACTCAACCATCAGGGCGTGAGAGACGTTTACTTAGGCTCCAAATTTAGAATTTAAGCTTCGCCCTACAACAGGTCATCTTAGCGGTAGTAATGGGCTACGGGCATTGCGTGCGACTCACACCACTATTAATCAAGACCAACCTAATAGAGTAAAATATTCTCAGTTGCGGTGCGGCCTTGCCCTCCATAGTGCTAGTATTAAAGCCTTATTCAGCCTTGTGCGTCTAATCACTGTTCGCAATCGCCCGCATGAAGCAAACTTTTCAATTAAAGACGGCGCTACAACAAAAGCTCACTCCGCAGATGCAGCAATCGCTGCGCATTCTGCAGCTCGGCTCTCAAGAACTGTCCGACCTAGTGCAGGCCGAGCTCGACGAAAACCCGCTGCTTGAAGAATTAGACCGCACCGACGACGACGCGACAGCGGCGTACAACAACCCAGACCATTCCGCACCGCAGTCAGACTACGCGGGCGACGCGCAATTAAACAACCACGCCGACGACTCAGGGAGCATCGAGTTTGAGCCACATTGGGAGGAAATGCTGGCATCGAAACAACTCGTGGGAGTCAGTGAACGAGCAAACGAGCAGGCTGACCAGAACGACGCTATGCAAAACCTCAGCGCGAACGAGTCACTCGTCTCGCATCTGCTCTGGCAAATAAGAATGACCTCTTTAAGCGAACGAGATGTGTCCATCGCCCGAGTGATCTTGCATAACCTTGACGAAGCCGGCTACCTAATGTCTGAGCTATCCGAATTAGTCGCTAGTTTCCCAGCCGATCTAGATATCGAAGAAAACGAGGTCAATGCGGTGCTCAGCCTAATTAAAACGCTCGAGCCGCTTGGCGTAGGCACGCGCAATTTAGCCGAGCGCTTGGCCGTACTGCTTAAACATCAGTTTAGTGATCACCCACAGTTACCCATAGCTTTGGAAATTTGCGCGAGGCATTTAGACCTTCTGGCAAAAAAGAACCTTGTTGAAATTCGCTCTCAACTCAACTGCAACGCCGCAACTCTAGAAAAGGCCATTCGATTAATAACGTCAGTGTCGCCGCGCATCACAAGTAATTTTGGCGACCTAAATCAACACCAAATTACTCCTGATTTAATTGTTAAGAAACACGCTTCGAGCGGCGCTTGGGTGGTTCTAATAAACCCGGTTAATCAGCATCGCCTGCGCGTAAACCAAAAATACGCCGCCCTGCTCAAAACGCCCTTAGATGCAACGAGCAGTGACTTTATTCGCGATAAATTGCAACAAGCGAAAACGTTTATCAAGAACCTTATGAGTCGCTACGATACCCTTTTACTCGTCGCGCAAACGATTGTTGAGAGACAAGTAGAGTTTTTTGAATCAGGCGAATTGGGTCTAAAGGCGATGGTGCTAAGCGATGTCGCGGATGACCTCGACTTGCATGAATCGACGATCTCACGTGCCACCGCGGGCAAGTATTTGCAATGCCCTTTAGGTGTATTTGAATTGAAATATTTTTTCTCGAACTCGGTTGGTAGTGAAGATGGTGAAGGTGCGAGCTCAACGGCGGTTCGATCTTTGATCAAGCGCATAATCCAAACCGAAGATAAAACTAAGCCATTGAGCGACAACAAGATCGCCAGTGCACTGGCCGCCCAGGAGCACATCATTGCTCGCCGCACAGTGGCTAAATATCGTGAAAGTTTAAATATTCCACCAGCCAGTCAGCGAAAAAGCATGGTTACATGACCAAATGTGAATGCACATTGACGAAAGCGGTTTTTGAGTTAGTATAAAGTTGCTGACGGTGATTGGAGCTAGCGACGATATTTTAAGCGAATTTAGTGCTGGTTAACGGTGCCAGATTGGTCCCAAATACGTTCTAGTTCCGCTCACCCGCTAGTGATCACGTAGAAGAGAAGTGGACCGGGCGCTTAGAACCTGGATTAGTAAAAGAACCAAGATTGCAGCAGTAAAAGGTGTGATATCCGTTTTGTTTTTGCGGTTTAAGTGTCTTGTTCGTTTGACTCAATAGCTTGATGTAAACGAACTCAGCACGAGCAAGTTTGAATGCGGCAACTCAGTCGGCACAAGCACCAGAATGTTGATGCAGCGCAAGTTCTTTTAAAGTTGTTCATACAAGCGCGTAATAGCGCTGGCTGAACAGGCCAAGTTTTGTAAGAATCTTTCGCAGGCTTTTTAGAATCTTTCGCAGGCTTTTTAGAATCTTTCGCAGGCTTGGCACTAACGAAAACGAGCAGTCCGACGCAGTATGCTTAGGGTTGTGCGAACGACACATGG
>CAYGNS010000426.1:0-2978 GCA_964351295.1 uncultured Gammaproteobacteria bacterium | reverse complement strand
CCTAAAAAGAAGTCCGGTATCGCATCAATAGGAGCAACAAAATAAGCAATCGCTGCAATTAATAATACGATGTTTTCAGTCGCCACCTCCCTATATCGACCTTCTGCATAAGATTGCAGCAAGCGTAGCCCTGTATGGGTGTCCGACACAATTGATTGTCGAGCAAGATGTAAACGCGCAAAGGCTTTATCACGGCCTTTTTGAATGAGTTCGAGCAAGCGCCGAGGCACGCTTACAATCGCATTTGCGACCGACAGCGCGCGGTCATAGGCTTTGCTGCCTAAGGCCGCAAAGAGTCGCTTCTTTTGCGCTTGCTCGTTCATCGCGGCCTAGCGGTTACCGATTTAGCTCGCGTTGGGTACAACGCAATATTTCTCGCCGGTGCGCTTGGCATTGTATTCCTTGATAATCTCGGGCTTGAGAATATCCGTTAGCGAAATGTCGTTGGTAAAGTGGCTGGCGAACGTAGTAGTAATTTCGTCGGCCACGCGTTGACGTAGTTGCATGGCTTTCGCGGGACCGGCTTTGCCCAAGAAATTCATGAGCAACCAGCCACCAATGCCCCAGGTCATGCCATATGCGCGATTGAGGATGGTTGGCGATACATCCAAGCCACCGTATAAATACACTTGTTTGGTGTGTAGTGAGCCGTAGGTATTAAGGCCTACGGCGTCTTTGCTGCCCACGGCTTCCATCGCTGTTAAGATGTCGCTGGCTAACGTGCCGCCCCCGGTTGCATCAAATGCTAGGGTAGCGCCGGTGGCTAAAATCGCTTTGTAAAGGTCTTTGTGGTAGGTGTCAGCAGACGAGTCAACAATGTATTCAGCGCCTAGTTTTTTAAGAATTTCAACTTGCTCTGGCTTGCGCACAATATTCACTAACTTAACACCGTCAGCCATACAAATCTTGTTGAGCATTTGACCTAGATTAGACGCCGCCGCCGTGTGCACTAAAGCGGTGTGACCTTCCATGCGCATAGTCTCGACCATGCCGAGCGCTGTGAGTGGGTTTACAAATGAAGCCGCCGCTTGTTTGGCGGTAACGCCTGGATTGTGTGGCAAAACCATCTGCAGTGGTACTTTGCTGTATTGCGCGAAGGCTGAGCCCGACAATATGGCAACGGTTTTACCCATTAGCGCTTGTGCTTCAGGGCTATCCCCTGCTTCTACCACCACGCCTGCGCCTTCGTTGCCAACGGGCAATTCTTGATCGAGTCTGGATTTGAAGCGTGGAACCCAAGCGCTTGGCACCGGTGCGGTTAAGCTTAAGCCGTCGGCTGACAGTTCTGCTTTACTAAGATCCGACGCGCTGAACATGGGCCACATATCGGATGGGTTAATGGGTGCCGCATGCACTTCTACGACCACTTCGTGTGGTTTGGGCTTGCTCACTTCAACTTCTTGCAATGAGAGAACCAGTTGGCCGTCGCTTTTCAAGTTAGAGAATAGTTGCTTTCCGGTTGGCATAATGTGTGTCCTTTAAATTGTGTAGGGTTAGTTTGGTGCGAAGCGCGTGCTTGCAGAAGCTTAGCTATAAAAATCCACAGCGTTGAGCATAGCATCACGCCCCACCTCGTAATTGTTAATTGGCGCATCTGTAACGGGATAACCAAATGACATGCCCATTAAGATGGCGTGTCCTTCGGGGATGTTCAATAATTCGTATGCTGGGTCAGCGAACTGCGCTAATGCGCCTTGCGGGCAACAGCCGATGCCGTTGGCCGTCATTAGCAGCATAAGCGTTTGCACATATATGCCCACGTCAATGGCGTTCACTTCGCCAAACTCTTTGGGCATGCTGATAAACGCGCCATGCGGGGCTCCGAAAAACTGCCAGTTTTTTAGCATCAACGCCTGCCGCTTGTCCTTTTCTTCGTACTTAACGCCCATGGCGTCATAAAGAGCAATGGCGCAGTCAATCTGACGTTTGCGGAACTGGTCTTTTAAACCTTGATCGCCGGGTTTGAAATGGCTTTTCGGTGGCTTACCGCTCATCACTTCGGCGACCATGCGTTGCTCTAACTCGTCCCGCGTTTTACCCGACACCACACTCACATGCCAAGGTTGCGTATTGCAATTTGACGGAGCCTGTTGTGCTTGGGTGAAGATTGTGTGGAGCAACTCTGGGTCGATCGGTGTAGGCTTAAATGCGCGCGTTGAACGGCGTGCTTGAATGGCGTCGAGTAAGTCCATAACAGTAGCGTCGGCGATGGCCGCTTAGTTGGTGAAGAGGCGGTAAGCAAGCGTGCTTACACAGAGCAACGATTGTAGAGCCTTTTGACGGCGGCGCAATGACAAGTAGTTAGGCGTTTATAGACATTTTGCGTACTTTCACGTTAATTTTCGCCGATTATTAGTCAATTATTGATAATGAATGTCTATTAAGCAGGTTACATCTGCCATTGCGGTCAAGCTTGTGCGCTTTACAATGACCCATCCGAATTTTCAATTCGCGCTGATTAATCACAACGAATTATTGTTCACCCACAACGAATCATTTTGGTGCCTGTATGAGAACTTTTACTGAAGAACAAGACATGTTTCGCCAGTCTTACCGCAAATTCCTAGAAGCCGAGATTGCGCCGCACATGGCGCAGTGGCGCGAAGACGGCATCGTGGCGCGCGAGGCGTTTACCAAAGCCGGCGAGCAAGGCTTTTTGATGATCTGGCCAGACGAAAAATACGGTGGCCTAGGCGATAACGATTTTCGCTACGAGCAAATTATTATTGAAGAAACCGTGCGCCAACAATGTGGGGAATGGTTTAACACTCTGCACAGCCGTTTAGTGGGCCCTTATCTATATAAGTTTGCTAACGAAGAGCAGCGCGAGCGATTTTTGCCGCCGTGTGTGAGTGGCGAAAAAATTCTGGCCATTGCGATGACCGAGCCCGACGCCGGTAGCGATTTGTCGGGCATGCGTACCAGCGTGCGCGATGCGGGCGATCACTTTGTATTGAATGGCTCTAAAACCTATATCT
>CAYGNS010000425.1:0-2981 GCA_964351295.1 uncultured Gammaproteobacteria bacterium | reverse complement strand
GAGTTCGGTCATAGATCAATTCGAGCGAATAATCTTTTTGTTAGCAACACTCTGCACTGAGCTCGTATCGACACTTAACAATACAAGCGCCCGCATTTGCCTCATTCAACATTTAACAACGGTAGGATTTCTGACTGCATCACTTCCACCGTAACGGGCCCCGTATGTTTGTAGATAATGGTGCCAAACTCATCGATCACAAAAGTCTCAGGCACCCCATATACGCCCCATTCAATGCCTACGTCTCCCGCAGTATCTTGTGGGATATGCGCGTAGGGGTCACCCCGTTCGGCTAACCAAGCGATTGCAGCTTGAGCTTCGTCTTTATAATTAAGCCCTACCAAAGGAATATCTGTTTGTTGAGCGAGTTGATTGAGAATTGGGTGCTCATATCGACAGGACACGCACCACGACGCCCACACGTTTAATAGCCAACGCTGTCCCTTTAGCTGGCTCGGAGTAAACTCAGCATTGGCCTGTTTGAGCTCAGGCAGCACAAACTCTGGCGCAGGCTTATTAATAAACGCAGAGGGTAAATCGGCGGGGTTGAGCAGCAAGCCCACACCTAAAAAAGCAGCGATCAGCAAAAAAGCCGCTAAGGGTAAAACAAATGGAAGACTTCGCTTATTCATGCGCTAATGGAATCAATTGATGATTGTTGACACTAAGACAGCAATAAAACATTAGGCTGCGGCACTCTGCGCAACGCCTACCGAATCTGCTGGGTCATCACGCGTTAGGCGATAACGTTTGTCGAAGCATGCAATTAAACCGCCCAGTGCCATTAAGAAAGCCCCCAACCAAATACAGGCAACGAAAGAGCGTATATAAATGCGCACACTCCAAGCGCCTTGCTCCAGAGGTTCGCCTAGCGAAATATATAAATCACGACTGAGCGTCGTATTAATGGCCGCTTCCGTCATCGGGTTACCGCTTGAATAGAAGCGCTTTTGCGGATACAAATTTAATTGCTCCGACTGTCCCGCCATCGAGATTAAGAATTTGCCTTCTTCGGCGGTAAAGTTTGGACCGCGAGTTTGGCGTACACCGTCAAAGCGAAACTCATACCCACCTAACTCATAGGTTTGCCCAGGGCTCAGCTTAATATCTTTTTCTGAGCTGTACACATTAACGTGAGTCACGCCAATAATAAATACCGCGATACCGATGTGCGCCACCATCATGCCCCATACAGAGGCCGGTGTTGTCGCTAGAGCGTTGAGTTTGTTGGACTGAAAACGCAATCGCTCAAAGCCTGCATTAAAGGACCATAACAGCACCCAAATCCCCAAGGTTAACCCTAGGAATCCTGACCATTTAAATCCGCCATCGGACATGATCAGGGTAACACCCGCAGAGCTGAGCATAGCCAAACTCAGAATAATGGCACTGGGAGTAACAAAGCGACGCGCGCGATCCTGCTTCCAACGCGACATCGACCCAATACCCACTATCACCGCTAACGGAATCATCAAAATAGCGAACATCGCATCAAAGTACGGCGGCCCAACAGACAGTTTTTGCCCCGTTAACGCATCAATAATTAACGGATAAAGCGTTCCCACTAACACCATAAACGCAGTGCTCATAAGCAGCACATTGTTGGTAAACAATGCGCTTTCTTTCGAGAAGGGTTTGAACTTAGTGGCCGACGTTAAAACATGGGCTTTACTCGCGAATAAAGCGAGTGAACCGCCCACCACGATGATCAAAAAGACAAGAATAAATAGTCCTCGAGCGGGGTCTGCAGCAAATGAATGCACCGACGTCAACACACCCGATCGCACCAAGAAAGTGCCTAATAGGCTCAACGAGAACGTTAATATGGCCAGCAGTGCTGTCCACGCCTTAAACGCGCTGCGCTTTTCGGTTACCGACAACGAGTGAATAAGCGCCGTGCCAACCAACCAAGGCATAAAGGAGGCATTTTCAACTGGATCCCAAAACCACCATCCACCCCAGCCTAGTTCGTAGTAGGCCCACCAACTGCCTAAGGCAATACCAATAGTTAAGAACAACCACGCCATAAGCGTCCAAGGCCGAGACCACCGTGCCCACGCCGTATCTAATTTACCGCCCAGAATGGCTGCAATGGCAAAAGCAAAGGCCACACTAAAGCCCACGTAACCCATGTATAACATGGGTGGATGAATCAAAAAGCCGGGATCTTGCAGCAAAGGGTTAAGCTCGCGCCCGTCTAAGGGAACGGGGAAGACACGGCCAAAAGGGCTAGATGTGAACAGCGTGAATGCAACGAAGCCAATGCTTACAAAACCGAGCACAGCGAGTACACGTGCGATCATTTCCAATGGAATATTGCGGCTAAAACGCGCCACTAAAGCGCTCCAGCAGCTGAGCATCAGCAACCAGAGCAATAAAGAGCCTTCGTGACCACCCCAAACACCCGACAGACGATAAACCAATGGTTGCTGCAGATTAGAAGTGTTGGCAACGTATTCTATGGAGAAATCGTTTAGATAGAAGCCATACGTAAGAATAGCGTAAGCCACCATAATGGCGAGACATTGCGCATAGGTGATGCTGCGCGCGAAGTGCATCATGGCCGTGTTATTACGCGCAACGCCGAGCAACGGCACTACGCATTGAACAATTGACAAAACTAACGCCAAGACCAGAGTAAATTGACCTAATTCTCCTAACACCTAACGCTACTCCTATCAACAATAAAAACTTTGATTAAACACTCGGTATACCTCTTGATCAATAAAGGGCTACCACAGTTGGACATATTTAGTCGTAAGCAACACCCGCGCCTACACGCACTCTGTTGAGCTACACAAATCGAAGTCTAAATTTCTACTTTGCCCGTACTCAACTCACACTTATTCGCTTGCGCCTGCATCATGGCCTCGGCGGCTTCTTTGGGTACATAGTTTTCGTCATGCTTGGCTAGCACTTGACTCGCCACCAACATCTTTAGCTCTTGACCTGGCGCTTGGCCCAGTTGCTCGGTACTCGGC
>CAYGNS010000424.1:0-2983 GCA_964351295.1 uncultured Gammaproteobacteria bacterium | reverse complement strand
CTTGTGGATTTAGGCGCGTGTACAAGCTCCGCCAATTTAGCCATCAAGAGTCCAAGACGCTGCTCGAGCTGCGCAGCGGACTGAGGTGGTGTCGACCAGTCGAACAACGTATGCAGTTCGCCATCCCGTAGTTCAACCACGCGAGTTGCGCTATGTGCTATGTAGATGGGGTTATGCGACACGGTAATCGCGGCACTGCGCTTACCTGCGGTGGTACTCAATAAGCCGTTCACTAAGGCGCCCAGACTCATAAGATTGACTAAATCCAACCCGGCATCGGGCTCATCGTAAAGCATCACTTGCGGCTGCAACAGCAGCGCTCGGGCAATCGCCACGCGGCGCAGTTGACCACCACTCAGTTCGCTTACTCTTCGATCAAGCAACTCAACTGGCAATTTAAGCGCGTCAATGCAGTTGAATATAACGTCTGCGTTGAGTGCGCCCACTCCATGGCGCACAATCAACTCTAAATTTTGCCGAACCGTAAGATGATCAAGCAAGGCTCCCTCTTGAAGTAACAGACCCGTGCTGACACTCCCTTCTGCGGTTTGGTACTGCACAGCCGCGTCAGCGATACGTTTTAATAACGTCGACTTACCACAGCCGCTGGCGCCCACAATGCACAGGTGTTCGCCTGCAGACAAACTTACCGTAATACGATGAGCCTGCGCCGTATCCGCATCCAAAGGGTTGGACCAGCCGGAAATCTCGAGATATAAGAGGCGTGCGTCGCTCAAGTGTTCACTCAACTATTCCACAGTGGACTATCCTGTGGACTCGTTGCTCGGTTTGCTAAGCTGCAGCGCTGGATCGGCGATGCCGGCTTGAGCAAAGCCAGCGAGTCGAATACGGCAGGAGTCGCACTCTCGACAAGGCTGGCCGCTCGCACTCGGGTTGTAACAGGAAACGGTGTCCGCATAATCAACGCCTAACTCCACGCCGGTCTGAATAATGGCGGCTTTGCTAAGGGTGAGTAACGGCGCTTCGATCGAAATACCGCGTCCTTCAACACCCGTTTTAGTGGCTAGGTTAGCCATTGTTTGAAAGGCCGCCAAATACTCAGGGCGGCAGTCGGGGTAACCCGAATAATCGACCGCATTGGCACCAATAAAAATCGCCTCCGCGCCGAGCACTTCGGCCCAACCTAAAGCAACCGACAAAAAGACCGTATTGCGGGCGGGAACATAGGTAATCGGAATGGCCTCGCTACTCGTCGTGGGTACCGCGATGGCATTGTCAGTCAGCGCTGACCCTCCGAAGCCACCAATATCGATCCGCACCACACGATGCTCCCGTGCACCGCCTTTATGCGCAACGATCCGTGCGCGTTCAAGCTCGATACGATGGCGTTGACCATAGTCGACACTTAACGCATAACAGGCGAAACCGCGTTGACGAGCGATAGCCAGTACCGTGGCCGAATCCAGCCCCCCAGACACCAGTACCACTGCTTTGGATTGGTTGTGCGTGTGCATAGTCAGTCACTATTTCCCTTGGGCGTCTTGCCACAAGACTTTATGTAGTTGTATTTGAAAGCGCACCGGCAGACGATCAGCGAGTATCCACTCTGCCAATTCAGTAGGATTAACTTGCTCCACCGACGGTGAAAAAAGCACCTCGCAGCGATCCGCCAGCTGCTCGCTCTGTAGCTTCGCGCGCGCCCATAAATAGTCGTTGCGGCTGCAGATAACAAATTTCAAACAATCTTTTTGGCCAATTACATCGAGATTGCTGTATACGTTATTGGCTTCCTCGCCTGAGTCGGGCGTTTTTACATCCAACACAATGTATACCCGAGGATCGACCTCGGCGATGCTCACGGCACCGCCTGTCTCAAGTGATACCGCATAGCCACGATCACAAAGCTGCGCCATCAGCGGCCAACAGTCGGGTTGTGCGAGTGGTTCGCCACCGGTAACGGTTACATAGCGTGCTTGATACTCATCAACTCTTTGCACAATATCGTCAAGCGAGTATCGCGTGCCGCCATGAAAAGCGTAGGCCGTATCGCAATAGGTACACCGCATGGGACAACCCGTTAGGCGCACGAACACCGTGGGATGCCCAATATGCGCGGATTCACCCTGTATAGAGTAAAAGATCTCAGTAATTTTAAGTGACATGTTCTGGTGATCCTGACGACACTACGCCAAGCCTCTGTGCTGCGGAGCAACGGTCGAGCAGCAACGATCAAGTAGACCCAGTCATTCAGTGCAGCGTGGTTGCTCAGAACAATTGAGTCACGAGATGCGCAAGCACTCAGACCGTTTGCAATAATAGCGGGTTTTAAATAAGCGCGGACGGTAACGGGCTGCTTAGTTATCCGCCGCGATTAAGTGCCTAATTCAGCCAAACGATTTTTAGCCGAAATCGCTGCGTTTGAGCGCGGATGATATTGCAGAATTTCCTGTAACAAAATCCTAGCCTCGATTTTATTCCCTTGCTCTTGTTCAATATAAGCCGTTTTGAGCATCGCATCAGGCAAACGTGGACTCTGCTTATATTGCTCAATAATCACCTTAAAGTACTTTTTAGACTCAGCAAGATTGCGATTAACGTACTTTGATTCAGCGATCCAATAATTGGCGTCGTCGGCGTATTCGCCATAAGGGTAATCGGCTATTTGCTGCGAAAACACCGCCACGGCTTCATTGTGTTTAGATTGGCGGAGCAATTCAAATGCTTGTTGATACAACTCCGATTCGCCTAGGGTAGCCTCGATCGCATTGTTCGAAGGGTCGCCGGTTGCCGTTGCTTGCTGCGATGCAACATCGGGTGAAGGGACACCATTGTTGGTTGTTGGCGCATCCACTCCACCTGGAATCGCGATCACGCCGCCGCCATTCGTTGGCACCGCTTCGATCGGCGTACCCACAATAACCGACCCTGAGCCAGCAGAGGGAGGGAAAGAGCCATCAGCGGGTGTACTTAAAGAGCCGTCAGCGGGTGTAACTAAAGGCCCACCAATTTGTCGCTCTTCAAC
>CAYGNS010000423.1:0-2992 GCA_964351295.1 uncultured Gammaproteobacteria bacterium | reverse complement strand
CCGCACACCACTCTCCCTCGCTGTACAGCCACCCAAAATATCATTCCCGGATGGCGCAACCGGCAAAGAAAATTTGCGTTGCAGTAAAGCCAGGAAAAGTGCTGTACCACACACCTAATGCTCCGCAAGATGCAAGCGAGAAGCTCATCAAAATGCGCGGCGACACACGATCCGCTAACCAGCCGCTGGGGATATAAGTGAGCAGATAGAGCAAGCCAAGCATGCTGTAATTTTGGCCAAGCTGAGCCGCCGTGAGTCCAAACGACTCGAGCATGCTCACTTCAAAGTTTTGCCTTAGATAGATTAGGGGGTAGATATTGCCAGCGATAACGACCAGCACGGCTAGTTTTATGTAGCGGATGGTTAGGCTGTCTTCATTGGCAGGCTTAGAGGGTGAAGCATTTACCGAAGTCGTCATGCAAAGTCCTAGTTAGTGTGTCTTTGAAGAAAAACTGCAGAGTGGTTGCTCGATGATGTTTGGACGCGATCCCTAACTGACTTTGCGTCTAACGTAATTTTCCATCAGTGCTATATACTCGCTCCAGGGTAGTTAATGTACTCTGTACACCTAGTCTGTGTCGAATGCCTTTGATACCGCGTATCAATTAATAGCGCACCGTTTGTTCGATATAGTTCTGTTTTTAAGCCTTATTAGTAAACACATTTACTTGGTCGAAATAATATGAATTCATTAAAGTTAGCACTGATTTTAGCGAGCGCTATGATGGTGGCGGCTTGTCACAGTCCCGCTTCATTACCAGCCAGTTCGAACCTTTCAGCGAGCGCAGCTTTGCCGTCTACCTTAGCGCCTATGACTGAGCTCGGCGATAGCTTAATCGCGGAGCAAAAATTCGCTGGGGTGTCGTTCGCAGTTATTCAAAACGGTGAGCGGATTCATACTAGCGTGCACGGTGTTTATGGCTTGGATAATCCTAAACCGATCGCCGAGGATACTTTATTTAGAATTTATTCGATGACTAAGCCCATCACGGCTGTGGCGGCCATGATGTTATACGAGGAAGGTCGCTTTGAGCTAGACGATCCTGTGGCTGACTACTTGCCGCAATTTAAAAACGTACAAGTAATGGGTGACGATGGGGTGGCGCGCCCAGCAAAGAATACGATGACTATTCGGCAATTGCTAACCCACAGTGCAGGCTTCACTTATGGGTTTCGACCTGACAGTGAGGTGGATAAGGCGTATATGGAGGCGCAGCTGTTTAATTCGGCCAATCTCGATGAGTTTATCGACAAGTTAGCGGCATTACCGCTGCGCTTTGAGCCAGGCACACGCTACCGTTATAGCGTGTCGATTGATGTGGTGGGTGCCATCGTTGCGAAGCTTAGCGGGCAAACCTTAGCCGACTTTTTTGCCGAACGCATTTTCGAGCCATTATCCATGACGGATACCGCCTTTGCTGTGCCGCTCGACAAGATGGAGCGGCTTGCGAGTGAACATGTTTGGAATGCCGAAGCGCAGCAAGTCGAATTAGTTCCTGCTGAGTATCGCCGTAATTATACAGACGTGACTTTGTTTGCCGGAGGCGGTGGGTTAGTGTCAACCCTAGGCGATTACGTACAGTTTTGCCAAATGTTACTTAACGGTGGCGAACTTAACGGTCGGCGATTGCTAAAAGCCGAAACGGTGGCGCTCATGATGACTGACCACTTAGCACCCGAGGTGCGCTCTGCGGGCGGGAAGTATCCCGATATTAATATCTACGACGGCACGAGTATGGGTTTGGGTTTTGCCTATGTGTATGACAAAACCCAATTGCCGCCCGAGTTTTCTAATGGGGAAGTGACGTGGAGCGGGTTGGGCGGCACACAGTTTTTTATCGACCCATCACAAAACTTAGCGGGCGTGGCCATGGTACAACTGTATCGTCATCCATGGACCCTCGATATTTTGTTGCGGGTAGGCGCGCAGCATGGTGTGGATCAAAGGGATAATTAGCAACGCACATTCGCAAGGAACGAGTCATCGCCCGTACGGCGTGACTCGGTGCTTGCAGTAATGACGGCTTAACGCAAAATTCAATCGAGCGTATGAATCGGTTTAACCCCTAAGTGCGGGAAGTCAGCCTTAATCCATTTATACAATGTGTAGCACATCATAAACACGATCGGAATGATCGGCAGTGAAGAGACTACCGACATTGCTTTAACGGTTTCAATGCCGCCCGCGACCATTAACCCAACGGCCATAATGCCCAATCCGATTGCCCATGCTAAACGGTTCAGCGGCGCGGGTTCGGCGTCGCTTGGTAAATTATTGGTACACACGCTGGCCAAAATATAGGCGGCCGAGTCAAAAGTGGTGGCATAAAAGATAACCGATAACACGGTGACCACTCCCAAGATAAACACTTTGAACGGCAACTGTGCGATTACGGTGGCAACAAGCGTTGCCATGCCTTGTTCGTTAATGATGGCCGATGCATCGAGCAGACCGTTGCTTTCCAAGTACAAGACGTAAGCGCCGGCTATGCTTAAAAACAAAAAGGTACCGAGTGCGCCAAAGCCGATAATCCCAACCACCACATTTTTGATTGTGCGACCACGCGAGATACGGCCAAAAAAGAGACCCATCATGGGCGCATAGGCAATCCACCAAGCCCAATAGAAAATCGTCCAGTCCTCAGGGAAGCCACTGGCGCTAATAGGGTCAGTCCAAAAGCTTATGCGAAAAAAGCTGTCGGCCATCAAACCGATCGAATTCGTGCTGATTGATAATATGTAAACCGTTGGGCCTAATAGCAAGATAAAGCCCATCACAAAAAACATGAGTACAAGATTGATGTCGGCCAGTACTTTGATACCGCGTTTTAGACCTAAGTAGGCACTCGTCCCAAAAATGGCGGTCCACAAAATGATGACACCAATTTGGGTCGTAAGATTATCGGGCACGCCGAGCAATTCAACTGCTAAGGAGGATACGAGCGGCACACCAAAGCCCAGCGAGGTAGCAACCCCACCGACGATACCGATC
>CAYGNS010000422.1:0-2993 GCA_964351295.1 uncultured Gammaproteobacteria bacterium | reverse complement strand
GCTCATAACGGTGGCGCTTACTTTGGCGATCAGACGTCGCTCTTTGGTCCCGCCATCGTATTCGGCAAGTTCGATGTAGACGTTGCCATTCGCGTGATTCTTGATGTTGGACACTTCAGCGATGATTTTCTCAGGACCCGGATAGGTGCTGAAGATGGCGTGTTTGGCGCGCGACAGATATTGTGACAGGGTAGGGTGGGTGGTTTCGCTGCCGCTTGCTTTGATTATTTGGTCTGCTCTTTCTTGCACGGGACAGTGTCATTCTTGTTGCCTTTGATCACATCATAGCCGCAATTTCGCAAAGCGGAAACGACTTCCTGGTCGGCACACTCACGCAGCGCATGCGCACCATCAATATGTGAGGTTGCTTCTTAGAATTTTTACCAACCTCCAATGTCGCACGATCCCCCAGCTCCCTGCCAACCTGACAGATCATCTCCTTCTCATCTGCGTCCTTTCTATTTTGGCTCACTTGGCCAATCTACCTTACGTGTCTAAGCGCGCTTGGTAACAGGTCACTGTTATTGTCGTAGGCGACTGTTACGGGGGTGGTTAGGGCGGTGATGGGTTGTTGATGTTGAACGAAGCCCGGGATGGCTTGGTTTTTACGTTGGAGGTTGGTAAAAATACTTGCGCGTGATTAAATGGCGTGGGCATAATAGGGCTTATGATCGAACTTGAAGACATTGTCGCCAAACTCACACCCACTGATGAGCAAGCCGTCATCATTAAACAGTGTGAAGCCGCCTATAAACGCGTGCAGCAAGCCCTAGGTGACTTGTGCGTGGCGCTGTTGCGCGACCACCATCTGGATATTCACTTTATCGATGACGATACTGGTAATACCCCTGACGGGCTCAATGACCGGATCGAGCGTCTGACCAGCTTCTTACTCAAATACGATTATTTTGATGAGCCAGGGCACGCTCGTGTGCTGTATGGGGCCGTTGGCGTATCCAAACGGACGCTCGTGCACGTACAACGGCTCAACCACGCTAAGTCCGAGTTGATCCTGTCACTGCCGGGCGGCGACAGTCGGATTTGCGGCGCTTCGTTTAATCGTGTAATCGCTCGCATTGTCGAACCTAACAATCCTCGCCTCAATTGGAAGGCCGTTGGCCGCCACACCCGCATCATTGACCGCATGGCTCCTCGTCTTGATAGTCAAGGGAGGATGGCACTCAAAGCCATTCGTTTGAGCGTCCAGGATCACTACAAAGCTAATCGAGTGCCTCTTGAGGACGCGTACGCCTATGTGGGTGGCCTAACGGACCCCAAAGAGCGGGCTTCAGCCTTGGCGGCCTTGCCCAGCGCCTCACTTATTGAAAGCGAAAACTTCGTTATTCGACGCGATCGACGGATCCGTCAGCAAGGCGTGGTGAATGCGGCTTATTGGTTAGAGCCTGAGAAGCGCTTGTTCTCGCGTAATTTTAAAACGTCAACGCCGGTGTTTTATGACATTGACGGCCCCGAACTGATCGTCGAGACCTCGAGCCGAAGTAATAAGAATCGTGATATTGAAGAAGCCGATAGCCGAATGCTCTTAGAGGTCGGTGACTACGTTTACTATCGCCTCTCTAAAGCGGTTGTTCACTAGGCTTTTCGAGTGTGCCATTACTTCTGGGTGAACGGAGACAACATGAAGCAGGCAAGCACCCAATTCCCACTATTTGATGCAGGCGTCAGCGAGCAAATTCGTTCTGACTCTAAAGACCAATTTCAATTTAGTGATTACATCGTCTACGTCGATGAGAGTGGCGACCACAACCTTAAAACAGTCGATGATAAATACCCCGTTTTTGTATTGGCATTTTGTATTTTCCATAAACGGCACTACGCTGAAGTTATTGTTCCGGCATTGGAAAAGTTTAAATTCAACTACTTTGGCCACGATCAAATCATATTGCACGAGCATGAAATACGAAAAGAATTGGGCGCATTTACGCTGTTCAGGAACAGGGCTGAGAAAGAGGAGTTTCTATCAGGGCTAGGAGGCATCATTGAACGGAGCAATTTCATTTTAGCCAGCTGCACAATCGATAAGCGGCGACTCATTAACAGTGAAATGCTAGCCGATAACCCATACAACACGGCGCTAGGTTTGTGCATGGAGACACTTTATGATTTTCTGCGAGAAAAAGGACAAGAATCTAAAAAGACACACGTTGTCGTGGAGTGTCGCGGCAAGAAAGAAGATAAAGAACTCGAGTTAGAATTTAGACGGATCTGTGATGGCAACAATCGTGTCGGACTGGAGATGCCCTTCGAGATCCTCTTTTCAGATAAAAAGGCGATGTCAACGGGATTGCAACTCGCCGATCTGGTGGCCCGACCAATTGGCCTGAACACAGTGAGACCCACTCAAGAAAATAGAGCGTTTGAGGTATTAAAGAGGAAATATTTCTGCGAGGGAGGTCGAAAAGACGTGGGGAACCAGTTTGAGGGTATAGGGATGAAGATTTATCCACCCTATAAAGCGAAAAGCCCCAGTGAAACTCACTGAGGCTATGACGCCGACCGGGAACTCCCAATCCACTTGCAATAAGTATATCGATATCTAATATTAAAGATCAAGTTTAAATTAGCTAAAACCACCATCCTCAGTAAGCGAATGGATAATCATTCTAAGCCACCCTAATAGTCGCCGCCTCAATTGTATAGGGCAACAACGGCTCAACGTCTTCGATGCGACATCATGATCTCCTTGATTCAAAAAATAGTCTCGCAGATCAACACCTTGCTCGATAGTACGTCCTTAACTACGCGCTTACTAAGAAGCTTCATACCTTGGTAGGATCTTTAATGACAGGTGCTTAGAATCTATAGTTTTTCTCTGAGAGGCAAGAAATGAGTGTCTACGAAATCGACGGTTAGAGCCCTCAACCCCATTATTAGTAAGAGGGTCATGCCTGTGTAAAAGGCTCCTAAAGCAAACGCTACTGTGTTTAGAACCACAAGGACAAATGAAAAAGAAATCGAATAATGTGGATTAA
>CAYGNS010000421.1:0-2994 GCA_964351295.1 uncultured Gammaproteobacteria bacterium | reverse complement strand
GATCTACACAGCATGAATAAACTCGCACCGTTAACCCAATTGGGTTGTTGTTATTACCCTGAACACTGGCCTCAAAATCTTTGGCAAAGTGATGCCGAAAGGATGGCGGACTTAGGGCTGTCGATTGTGCGAGTGGGTGAGTTTGCATGGTCGCGAATTGAGCCAAGTCCTGGGGTGTTCGATTGGCACTGGTTAGATCAAGTACTCGATGTGTTTGCCCAAGTGGGCTTAGGGGTCGTGCTGGGCACACCAACGGCCACGCCGCCACGGTGGATGCTGCACAAATACCCAGATATGTTGGCCGTTGACAAACTGGGTAATCCCCGCAAATTCGGGTCAAGGCGGCACTACTGTTTTAGCCATTCAGCATACCGTGAGGAATCCGCACACATTGCGGGCCTTATGGCTGAGCGTTATGCACAACATCCCGCACTCTTGGGTTGGCAAATAGACAATGAGTACGGTTGTCACGATACGGTCCGTTCGTACAGCCCCAGTGCACTCGATGCATTTCGAGATTATTTGCGGGAGCGATACACTCACATAGATCAATTGAATAGGGCATGGGGCAATGTGTTCTGGTCTATGGAATACGCCAGTTTTGCCGACGTTGACTTACCTAACCTCACCGTGACCGAAGCCAATCCAAGTCACTGCATGGACTTTCTAAGGTTTAGTTCCGAGCAGGTGGTGAGGTATAACAAAGCACAGGTCGATGCCATACGAGCTTTTTCCGATAAACCGTTGTTGCACAACTATATGGGTCGAATCGTTGAATTCGATCACTTTCGCCTTGGTGAAGATCTTGATATAGCCACGTGGGATTCGTATCCGCTGGGCTTTTTAGTGGATCGTACGGGTGCCAGTCTTGAATGGCAAAAGCGATTTGAGCGTCAAGGTGATCCAGATTTACAAGCCATGCACCACGACCTCTATCGCGCGGTAGGGCGCGGGCGCTGGTGGATCATGGAGCAGCAACCAGGGCCAGTCAATTGGGCACCCAACAATCCGGCTCCCTTACCTGGCATGGTGGCATTCTGGACTTGGGAGGCGATTGCGCATCAAGCCGATGCCGTCTGCTATTTTCGTTGGCGCCAAGCGCCATTTGCACAAGAGCAAATGCACGCTGGCTTACTTCGACCAGACAATGAACCGGCAGTAGCCTTTGCAGAAGTACGGGCCACTGCCCAGCGCATTGCCGAGTTAGGGCCGATACAGTTTGATCAAGCCGACGTTGCTTTGGTGTTTGATTATCAATCGTGCTGGGCATGGGAAGTGCAACCGCAAGGCGAGCACTTCGATGGTTTTGCGTTGGCGTTGGAGTTCTATCGAGCGCTGCGCCGACTCGGGGTAAATGTCGATGTAGTGTCGCCTGATGCCGATTTAACGAGCTATAAACTGGTATTGGTGCCGGGCCTGTTTACGTGGTCGCCCGCATTGGTCCAGGCATTATCGAATTCCGCATGCCGATTTATTGTCGGTCCACGCAGTGGCTCCAAGACGCACGATTTTCAGATACCAAGTGCTCTACCACCCGCGCTCGAGCAGTTGGCCTGCAAAGTAACCCATGTTGAGTCTTTGGCCCGAGGCCATGAACGCGATTGGCGCGGAGGCGGAACCGTACAGTACTGGCTGGAGCATTGTGAGGTTGGCGAGGGCGTTGAACCACTTGAGTTTTTAGTTGACGGTACGCCCACGCTGTTCAAGCAACAAAATATTTACTATCTTGCCGCATGGCCAGATGCGACAGTGCTGTCAAGATTGCTCAAACAACAGCTTAATGAACTTGCTATTGATACGCGGGAAATGCCCGAAGGCGTGCGGCGGCGGGTTTCGCGTAACCATGAGTTTATTTTTAACTACAACCCATTTGCCGTAGAACTCGCTGATCGAACATTACCGCCGGCCACTGTTGATATTCGTATTCGTTGATTTTGGCAGAGCTTCCGAGGTGCTGAGCATTCTAGATTGATATAGCGCGGGTGAGAATCGACTGCAAAAAATATAAGGGTGCCTATTGCCAGCCGAGCAAGGTAAACTTCGGGTTCGCAATCAGCGCATTCATCCGGTGCTGTGGATGGCGCATTCACGCTTTTTCGCGGCTTTACACAAGACCCTAACTGACAATTCAAAGATTAATTAAATGCAAGTAGAACGTACTAAACTCGACGGAGTCCTGCTCGTTACGCCCACCATTTTTGGTGATGATCGCGGTTTTTTTATGGAAACCTATAATCAAGCCAAAGCCGCCGAGCTTGGTTTACCTGCTCGGTTTGTGCAGGATAATCATTCTAAATCAGCTAAAGGTGTATTGCGCGGATTGCATTATCAATACCCGCAATGGCAAGGCAAACTGGTGCGTGTAGTGCAAGGGGAAATTTTTGATGTGGCGGTGGATATCCGCGCCGGTTCAGACACGTTTGGCCAGTGGGTTGGCTACTATTTAAATGCTGATAACAAGCAACAACTGTATGTGCCTGAAGGGTTTGCCCATGGTTTTGTAGTCACCAGCGAAACGGCTGAGGTGGTGTACAAATGCACCGATCTGTATGCGCCACAACAAGAAGGCAGCTTGCTGTGGAACGATCCAGCCATTGGCATCGAGTGGCCTGTTGACGAACCGTTGCTGTCGGCCAAAGATCGCGTTGGCACCTTGTTGGCGGATTTGCCTAAGCTCAGCGTCTAGCCCAAATCTGACGTTTGAGTAGAAAAGATAAACAGCGCGCTTGGTAGCGGCAATTTCATCAACTGATTAAATCAAAGTATTGTTTTAGAGTTTAATATGGCGTCAAACAAGGCACACTATAAGATCGCGATTCTAGGTGAAACTGGGCAAGTGACCACCTATTTGCAGCGCGCGTTTAAGGCAGATAAAAACATTGAAGTGTTGGTCGTGGGTCGCGGATTGCTGGATTTAAGCGCTACCACAGAAATAGCCGCGCGCTTAGACACATTAGAATTTGAGTTGCGGATAAACCCGGCGGCATTTTCAGC
>CAYGNS010000420.1:0-3003 GCA_964351295.1 uncultured Gammaproteobacteria bacterium | reverse complement strand
TGGACCGTTGTAACGCGCGATCATTCTTTATCTGCACAGTGGGAGCACACCATCTTAGTAACAGCAGATGGGTATGAGATACTCACAATCTCGCAAGATGCCGTGCTGCCAGGCTAGTGGATGCTCATCCCGTGGCAGGGTAGGACTCTACACCAGCCTAGTCACACACTCTGCGCGGCGACCTATTTATTAACGCGACACTATGCATTTTGCTAAAAGTAAAATCCTTAACGTAACAACGTTTAGAAACCGTATCGAGAACACGTTACGGGAAGATGGCACGCCCTCGCTTGATCCGTTCAAAAAAGCATTAAAAAGATCCCTTGAGCAGCTTAGTAAACATCAAAATCAGGGTGTGTCTGCGGCCGAACTCATTAGTAAGTTCACTTGGGCGATAGATTGCATTGTAGTGCAGGCGTGGGAGACCCACTCTCGTGCGTTTGCTTGTACGGAACAAGCCGAACTACTGGCTGTTGGCGGCTACGGACGGGGCGAGCTGCACCCCTACTCGGATGTTGACTTGTTGCTGTTATTGGACGACAAACCCAATCCGGCGACAAATCAATGCATCGAGCACTTCCTGCGGTTTTTGTGGGATATCGGTCTCAACATCGGCCACAGCGTACGCTCGGTAAAGGAATGCCTTCGCGAAGCCCGCGCCGATGTAACCGTAATGACTAACTTACTAGAAGCGCGCGTGCTAACAGGGGGCGAAGAGCGGTTTAAAATAATAGATGAACAACTCCGCAAAGGACGCGTGTGGCCGGCCGATCGCTTTTTTATTGCCAAGCAAGAAGAACAAGAACGTCGACACGCTCACCATCAAGGTACGGCGTATTCACTCGAGCCCAACCTAAAAGATAGTCCGGGTGGCTTACGCGACCTGCAAACCATCTTGTGGATCTACAATCGGCACTATGGGGTGCGCAGTTTTAAAGACATGCGCGAACAAGGCCATGTTAACGAGGACGAATACCGTCTACTGATTAGAGCACGCAATATTCTCTGGCGGCTGCGCTCTGGCTTGCATCTACTCGCAGGACGACATGAGGACCGCTTGCTGTTCGACGCGCAACGCTCGTTGGCTGCTGAGTTCGGATACTTAGACAACGACACATCTCTCGCCGTTGAGCAGCTCATGAAGCGCTACTACCGCACGGCAAAACAAGTTGTGTATCTAAACGAAGTCTTGCTCTCGGCATACCGTGTAAAAAACTCGTCTTGGTCTATATTGGCTCGGCACAAGAAAATTGATGAAGACTTCGTGCTCATTGATAAGTCTATTGCACATTCTGAACCGACCTTATTTGCGAAAAAACCCGTATGCATGCTGAAAATGTTTGCCTTGATGCAACAGCAAAAAATCACGTCGATTCATCCAGATACGATTCGCAGCGTGCGTGCGAATCTCGACAAGGTGGACAATGATTTTCGCGATAACGAGGAGGCCAAGCAGATATTCATTAACTTGTTTCGACACGAAGGCATTGGATTAACCAACGCCCTCGCACGCATGAATGCATACGATTTACTCGGTGCCTACTTACCTGCATTCGGTGCAATTGTGGGCCAGATGCAACATGACCTATTCCATGTTTACACCGTGGATGGCCACACCCTTATGGTTATGCGTAATCTCACTCGCTTGCGCAAGTACCCAGACGAATTCCCCGTAGCAAGCCAGATTCTGGCCAAGCTGTATAAACCCGAACGAGTGTTTGTTGGCGCATTATTTCATGATATCGCCAAAGGACGCGGCGGCGACCATTCAGTGCTTGGCGAAGCGGATGCCATTGAGTTTTGCCTCCAACACGGACTCAGTGAATACGACGCTAAATTTGTTGGTTGGTTGGTGCTTAGCCATCTAATGATGTCGCATTTCTCACAGCGCCGCGATATTTCGGACCCAGAAGTGATTCAGGAGTTTGCCAATATTGTAGGGGATATCGAACACCTAGAAGCCCTGTATCTACTCACCCTAGCCGATATACGAGGGACCAGCCCAAAGGTGTGGAACGCCTGGAAAGGGCAACTGTTATTGGATTTGTACACTGCCACGCGCAATGCTTTACGCGCAGGCGTCGAAATGCCAGCAGACGAGCAGGAACATGTCGACGACCGCAAACAATCCGCCATGCAAAAGATCATCACACAACTCGGCGACACGGAAGCGGTGCGCCGCGACACCGAAACATTTTGGTCTACACTGCACAACGACTACTTTTTACGTAATGAGCCCTTTTATTTAGCCTGGCATGTTGTAAGCCTGCGCACGTGCACCGCATTAAATCTACCGCTCGTTTCTATCCGCTACAGTGCCCGTCTTGAAGCCAATATGTTTTTTGTGGTTGCGCCGGCATCCGCTAATTTATTGACTCGCGTAACACATGCGTTTGACGATACCGAACTCAATATTATCGAAGCACGTTTGCAACTCACTAAACACGGGCTTGCGCTCTACACGCTTAATGCACATATTCAAGATAATGACGACGCTAAGAACCGTGCGTATCTCGATAAGCTTGAAAAACGCATGCGCATGATTATCCTTAACACCGAGCAGTCAAAACTTATTTCGCGCAAGCGCGCATCGCGAGCACTTAAACATTTCCCGATTAAACCTTTTGTACAATTTGGCTTTGGTCACCCCAAGCTCACGACCTTAGAGGTTGAGGCACAAGATCAACCAGGCTTGTTACACAACGTTGCTCTAATATTACAAGAACACCAAATTGAACTTGTAAACGCGCGAATCACCACGTTTGGAGAACGCGCAGAAGATGTGTTTTTTATTCGGCGCATCAACCGCGAGCCACTCAAAGACGACGCAGAACTACTCGAAACACTCAAAACAAAAATTGCCAACGCGCTCGCCACCTAATTTGACCAACAGGATTGTCTACTATGCAAAACGCCCAAGCCATCATCGAAGCCGCCTTCGAACGCCGCGCAAGCCTACAGAGCAATACCCCCGCCCCTGAGCTAGAGCAAGCGGTTGCACAT
>CAYGNS010000419.1:0-3004 GCA_964351295.1 uncultured Gammaproteobacteria bacterium | reverse complement strand
GTATGACGCTCACAAGCACAAGCAGACCACCCGTAAAAATTGCAAAGTCATGGCTGAATTGGTGGTTACGCGCAATTGCCATTGCGCTCAGCAGTAGGCCCGCAGCGATGATGGTTCGGTTGTTTAGAGCTAACCAGTCAAAATCTGTGCCTAGCCATTGCAAAGGTTGCCATTCACCATAGATGGCAAATCCTAGTTTATGCGCAAAATAGGCCCCTAAAACAACCACGCTGAGCGCTAAGCCAATGCGTAGAGGCTGCAGCGCAGCCTGCGTACCATCGCGGCTAAGCAACTGATACGCAGGCAGTAAACACAATAATGCAAAGACGAGCCCAGATTGTTGATCGATCAAATGCGCCAGTAAGCTTAAGGCGATAGCGGCTACTAGACAGTAAAAGCTTTGTTGTAGCATGTGTTGAACGTGTGCCGCTCGCGGTAATAGTTTTGGCGGTACCGACGTGGGGGCTTGCTCAATACGCTCGGCCGTCGCTACTTGCAAATGCACGATTGAATCGAGCAACAAATGCGTAATCAACAACCACAGCAGTGCGGGCGCCCATCCCCAAAATAAGAGCAAACTGGTGGCTGGCAAACTGATGAACAAGGCACTGCCGCCGAAGTTACTTAGTACTGCGACATCTTTAAAGGCACTCAACCAAGCGCTCTTAAATGTGTTCGACGGAAAATAGACGCGGGCCACGGTGCGTAAAACGCTCACGTAGCCAAACACTAAAAAAAGCACGAATGCGCCTAATATGATGGTGCTGTTATCTGCCATTCGCGAGTGCCTCAATTAACAGGGTTTGCATTGCTCTAGTTCTTTACCCGCATTTTAAAGCGGAGTTCTGCGCATGTTAAGCAGATGGCAATGATTAAACGGCATGCGCGATGTTGGGACTGCGTATAATACGCGCATGAACGACGTTAAATCCTCTCTCTTTGTGACTGTGTGTAAATATTCTGTCTTTAAGCTTTGGTGCCACGGCTTAGCACGCAACGCAGTGTGTGCGGCGCTTGTACTGGTAGGCCTGCTGCAATCGTGTGTACATGCTCAAACGGCCACTTCGGACGCGCAGGCGCCGGAAAGCTATACTGTTGAGCTCGCCGACAATATTCCACAACAGGCGCTTACGGCCGACTTATTAGCCGATTTGTTGATGCTCAATCTGGCCTTATTCGATAATCAAGCGGACATGGGTCTTGCCCATGCACGAGCTGCTGCATCGGCGAGTAACGATCCTCGATTGGCGAAAGCCGCCGCCGTGTTAGCGGTGCAGAATAAGGATTATGTGTTGGGTTTAGAAATGGCTGAGTTTTGGTTGCAGTTGCAGCCCGAGGCCGACGATGCGTTTGACCTGCTGTTGGTGTGTTTGGTGAATCAAGGTGAAGTTGATCAAGCCCTGGCAAGGCTTGCCCGTCGCGGCTTAGAAGACGACAGCGCTTCCAAGGAAGCGCCTAATTTGGTATCTAAAGGAGCCCTCAGCGAATTTGAAAAGGGAGCCCTCAGCGCTGCAAATATCGACACCACCATCCGCGCACTGGCGGGCTTGGTAGTGCAGCAAGATAATCGAACGGCCGCGCTGTCGCTAATGGAGCAAATACAGCGCAGTCACCCTAACTCTGCCCAAGTGCATTTGAGCGCGGCCTATGTGGCGGGCACCTTTGGCGAGCAGGCCTTGGCCACCCAACTGCTGGACCGAGCACTCGAACTCAAACCTGGTTGGGAATCTGCAGCCTTGGCAAAAGCGGAGTTAATTAATGCCTCGCAGTCTGTTGAAAACCGTATCGATTTTTTAGAAGGCTATTTAAAGGACTTTCCCGATTCAATTGCAATGCGCACCCTGCTCGGCGCTGAGTTGGCGCGGGCGAATGATCTTGATCGCGCCCAACAAGAAATTGCGCGCGTACTAGAGCGAGATGGCCGCAACATTCAGGCGCTGTCATTCGCGGCGATGATCGCTGCGCAGCTCGGTGACACTGACACTGAGCAAAAGTACTATCGTCGCGTGCTGGATATCGAACCAACAAATGAAGATGCGTTATTGCGTTTGGCCGGTCGGGCCGAGCGGGCAGCACAGTATGCAACCGCAAAAAAATACTACAGTCGGGTATCGTCGCAAGAGAACTTTGTGAGTGCACAAGTGCGGCTAGCAGTGATTGCGGCGCAGGAGCAGCAGTTTGATGACGCGCTAGAGCTTTTAAGCGCGCTAGAGCCTAATTCTGAGGATGAGTTTTTTATGGTGGCGTTTACGCGTCATTTAATTCTCACGGACGCCGAGCGCGTGGATGAAGCGTTGGGTAACCTTAGTGACAGTTTGATGTACGTGCCTGACAATGCCCAGCTATTGTATGCACGCGCGCTGTTAGCTGTACAGATGGGCGATCTAAAACTGGCCGAGGCCGACTTTAAACAAGTTTTGGTACAAGAGCCCGAGCATGTTGAAGCGTTGAATGCCTATGGTTATACGCTTGCGGACCAGACTAAGCGATACTCCGAAGCTAAAGCGTTAATTGAACAGGCATTGGCCCTGGAGCCGAATGCGGCCCATATTCTCGACAGCTATGGGTGGGTGATGTTTCGCCTCGGTGACTTTGAGGTCGCGTATCGCTATTTGGTTAAAGCAGCGGGTCTTAGCGATGAAGTAGAGATAGATGTGCATCTTGGTGAGGTGTTGTGGGCGATGCAAAAGAGCGCACAAGCCGTCGAAGTTTGGAGCGCAATTAAGCAACAGCAGCCTGATAATGAGTTGCTCAATACCACTTTACAGCGACTCGGTGTGGACTTAGATGACTATTAGTAAAAACATTGGGAGTAAAAAGAGTGTTGCTTTGCCAGCCCAATTGCGGCGGGCAGGGTACTTGCTGTTGGCCCTGTTTTTGTCTGGTTGCCAAAGTGTACCGAAGCAAGCCGATGTTGCATCCCATCCATGGCTGCTGGCTGGCGATGAATTTGCTGGGCGGGCCCTAACAATTGCGGAACTTGAGCAATGGCACTACAGCGCCA
>CAYGNS010000418.1:0-3005 GCA_964351295.1 uncultured Gammaproteobacteria bacterium | reverse complement strand
TGACGCCCCGCCAGTCCCGGTTCGGCGCGCGCTGCCGTCACCGTTCTCACGCTCACACCCCATTCGGCACCCGTGCCGATTAGTTATGGATGGCAGCTTAACTCTGCATTGCGGGTAGCGGCCGATGGTCAACAATATGCGGTGCCACATTTCGTGTTGGCCGACGATGAATCCACAGCAATGTTGGTACTCAGCGATACCTTTTATATTGGTGATGGATCTTCAGTGGGTTGGTTGCAACTCCTTCAGTTACCCATGCTGTCGTTACGCATGGGTGATGAATTAGTTATAGACGAAACCATTTATGTATCACCACGCGGCGATGTCGCGGGCATCACAGACCAGCTATTGGCGGCACAAGAGCATAGCGTCTACTCGGTAACAGCCCAAATAAATGAGCCCCACGCAGTAGTACACATAGACTTAGCGGATGGCACGCCAGTGACCCATGTCATTGCGCAGACTAATGGCAAAATAGCGGCGCTGTTACCCCCCGGCAGCTACCAAGCGCGCGTTTTAGGCCTGGGGGATCGCAGCACCAATCAACGTTTTTCAATAAGCGATGCTGATCTTGATCTAGGCACCATTACACTGCCCCCGATTGCCCGCGTGGCCTTACCGCAAGGTGAGCCAATGCGATTGATCTTTCTGGGGCTCTCCGACACTCCAAATCCGAGCTTTAATGACCATCTAACGCAATCTTCCGTAATGGAGTCAGAGGGGCTTACCACGCCACATCGCAACAATCAGGTGTTTTTGGCAGGGCTGGCGGATGACCCAAGCCATGTGCTGCTGCCCAATGGCGAATACGAAGTGCTCGCTACCAAAGGCCCAGAGTATTCGCTTACACGCACGCTGCTCACAATCGCTTCGCCAGCCCCACACACACTTACGCTAGAACCACCCGTTCGGCAAATTGCATCGCCAGGGTTTATTTCCAGTGACTTACACGTGCACTCGGGCGCAAGTTTTGACAACGCGTTTTCAGACCAAGAGCGCGTGCGCAGTTTTGCCGCCGAGCACGCCGAAGTAATGGTGTCCAGCGAGCACGACGTGCCGGTCGATTTTAATCCAATCATTCAAAGCATGGGTCTTGAGAGTCGTATGGTGTCGATACCCGCCGCCGAAGTGACAAGCTTGCTGCCCACCAAACGCCTGCCCTACACCAGCGGGCATACTAACTTTTTTCCGTATCCCCCTGAACCGTTGGAGTTTGCACGCGGGATGGTGAATCACGAAGACAAACGCATGCGCGAAATTATTGCCGACATTCGCGCCAAACATCCAAATATTTTAGTACAGCTAAACCATCCGCGTAACGACTATACGCTGAGCGGTGAGTTGCCTTCAGACTATGCCGAGCACATCAACAATGGCGAATTTTTAGATCATATGGGTGTGGCCGCCCACCCCTATCAACCCGATCTACCTATTACCACCAGCCCCAATAATGTGTTAATCGAAGCCGACCCCATCACGGGCGTCAGGGATATCGACTTTGATTTACTCGAAGTAATCAATCCCGGTCATGAGCGCTATCAAGATCGGCTAGATGCCGTGCGCAAAGATTGGCTTTCATTTCTCAAACAAGGTTTTAAAATTGTTGGCGTGGCCAACAGTGACTCGCACGGCTACCACGAACAAGTTGGCTTGCCACGCACTATGGTGGCGATGCAAGATGATGCCATTTCAGGTTTTGCATTGGACGAGTTTTTAGCCGCACTTAAACAGGGCAATGCTTACGGTTCCAACGGACCGCTACTAGAAGTGTCGCTTAACGGTCAGCCGATGGGTGCAACGATCACGGCAACGAAAGCTGAACTGCAAGTAACGGTGCGCACCGCCGATTGGGTGGCCGTCGCTGATTTGCTTATTCAAGTGAACGGCGCAACGGTTGCAACCATCGCGCTCGATCCTAATTTGCGTGAGCAACGTGTAAGCCACGAACTTAACTTCGAAAAAGACAGCTTTGTAACCATCGAAGTAAAGGGCCCAGTCACCCCAGACTACCGAAAAGTATACGACGATATTAGCCCCTACGCTTTCTCCAACCCCATCTACGTTGACGCAGATGCGGACGGTGAGTGGCAAGCACCAGGGCTGTAAAGCGCACAAAGACTTGCACTTTAGACGCTCGCTCACGTGCTGACGTCAGAGATCGAGTACTGTAACCGCGGAAAATTGAAAAACATGCCTTCTCTAACTGAACAAAACATTCAATGCCCATACTGTGGCGAGAGCATCGAGGTTCTCATCGATCAGCAAGAAGCCGGAGATCAATATATTGAGGACTGTCAGGTGTGCTGCCGACCCATTGTGTTCAATGTAGAACTGGACTGGATGGGAAATGTATCCGTAACGGCACGTGACGAAAACGAGGCCTATTAGCCTTCTGACGACACAGAGCCTTCAGCCATAGAGAGCCTTCAGCCATAAAGAGCCTTCAGCCATCGAGAGCCCTCAGCCATCGAGAGCCCTCAGCCATCGAGAGCCTTCAGCCATAGAGAGCCTTCAGCCATAAAGAGCCTTCAGCCCCGCTCTGGAGCCCCCCCTCTCTGATTAACATGGTGTCATTATTGGACACCCACTTTTAGGGCTTGTAGACTGAATGCAGCATCGCTGAATTAGCGTAGATCATGCACGCAGTAAAACAGGAGAACAGTTTATGAACGGATTTCGCCGCAATTATCTAAGCAAATGGGTATTTAAACAGTTAAAAGCGGCTCTGCCGAGTTTGTCAGATACAGAGCGCGAAGCACTCGAAGCGGGCAATGTTTGGTGGGACGCAGAGCTGTTTACGGGCAATCCTGATTGGTCGAAATTACGCGCGACGCCACCACCCGTGCTCAGCGCCGCTGAGCAGGCTTTTATGGATGGCCCCGTCGATAAATTGTGCAGAATGATTAACGACTGGCAGGTTAATTGGCAGGACGGAGATCTCTCGCGCGATGTGTGGGACTTTTTACGCAACGAGAAATTCTTTGGAATGATCATTCCCAAAGAAT
>CAYGNS010000417.1:0-3021 GCA_964351295.1 uncultured Gammaproteobacteria bacterium | reverse complement strand
TTGTTTTGGAGTCTGGGCGGCTTGTATCTTAGAATAAAGCAAGTTTATGCGCCTAGACCCGCAGCTGATATTGCTTCGCGCTTTGGTCACCTGCAATGGCAAAGTGCTCTACAACTGCTCTTTTCAGTCGTGTTGCTGTTGAGCTTGGCGAGTGCAATTGGCATCGGTGCGTGGAACTCACATTATTTAGGCGCTGTGTTAGAGCAAGATGTGCTTACTCACTTTGATTTGGCGGTATCGAGCCTTTCAGCTTTGTTGGATCCGAGCGAGCAAACAGGCACGTTGAGCAATACCTTTTTACTGGTTGGTTTAGTCTTTGCAGGATACAGCTTTTTACTCGCACTAGCCCACCGCCTGCAGATCAGCTCATCCACCGCATCACTCAGTACGCTCTCGGTGGAAGCGCGCTCGGCGCGCGGCTTACAGGTTGCAATGGTATTGCTTTTTGCCTGTTATTTTATAAAGCACGGCATTGCTTTAGAATTTTGGGTGGTGGCGGGTTGCTTGGCTTGGACGCTCTTCGCGTTTCATGCGCTTGGAGCCTGTGCGACCTTGCACGCCCTAAAGCAGGGGGCGGCTAGTACGCTGTTCGCCAACTATGTAATCCTCTTCACCATTGTGGCCGGTTTAATACAATCTCAATTCTTTGTCTTATCTTGGGGTTGGGACGGACGTTGGGTACTAGCGGCTGGCTTGCAAGCCCTTGTGGTCGTGGGTGCATACACGTGGGGAACGCAGCTACTAAAAGTAGTCAAGGCCTTGCGCTCGGCACACCAACCCGCGGCTCTGGGTGAGTAACCTGGTTAACGGTGCGATTAATCCTTTTTAGTAGGCAACCTCCGCGTATTTATAAATACGCAGTGTGCATGCGAAAATGCAAAAAAAAGAGTAAAATTGCGCGCCTTAATCATGTGAACAGCCATGAGCCCTACGCCAATCGTGACCCTAAGGCGACACTCTGATCTCGATCAATGAACAGCGCTGTGCCGTACTCGTCACGCCGCCGCACTTTAAGAAAAAATGCACGTACTATCTGTTGGTTTAAATCACTCCTCAGCACCCCTCGAAATTCGAGAGCGTGCGGCTGTGACCGCAGAACACCTACCCGATGCACTTAAAGACCTGACTAAGCATCATGCCGTCTCTGAGGCCGCGATACTATCAACCTGTAACAGGACCGAGGTCTATTGTCACCTCGACACCCCACAAACGAATGTGGTGGGCGATTGGCTTTGCGAATACCACGCTTTACAGCGCTCCGACCTCAGCCCATATCTCTATCAATTTCCCGACCAACATGCGGTGCGGCACGCATTTCGCGTGGCCTCGGGCATGGACTCAATGGTCATTGGCGAACCCCAAATTCTGGGCCAAATGAAAACCGCCTTCGCCACCGCGCATCGGCAAGGTACGACCGGCAAAGTGCTCAACAAATTGTTCCAAAACACTTTTTCAGTCGCCAAGCACATTCGCTCTACCACCACCATCGGCCATAACGCCGTGTCGGTCGCCTATGCAGCGGTGGCATTATCTAAGCAGATTTTTACCGACATCACGGCCAAAACAGTGCTTTTAATTGGTGCAGGCGAAACAATTGAATTAGTGTGCCGCCATTTGTATAGCCAAGGCGTACGCAACATCATCGTGGCCAATCGCAGTATTGAGCGCACGCAACATTTTGTGAGCCAGTTCGGCGCCAAGCCAATCGGGCTGCACGAGCTACCCGAGCATTTACATTTGGCCGACATGGTGTTTAGCTCTACAGCCAGCACTTTGCCGATTATTGGTAAAGGCGCAATTGAAAGCGCGCTACGGGAACGCAAGCAGCGCTCCATGTTTTTGGTTGACCTCGCGGTTCCCCGAGATATTGAAGCCGAAGTTGGTACGTTAAAAAACGCCTACCTCTATACCGTTGACGACTTAGAACACGTGGTATCGCAAAACATTGAGGCCCGCCAACAAGCTGTCGAACATGCAGAAAGAATCGTGGAGGCTAAGTCACTGGAGTTTATGCTTTGGTTAGACAGTCTACAGGCAATCCCCACGCTGCGTGACCTGCGGTCAAAAACTGCGGCAATCAAAGCACAGCAGCTAGAGGTTGCTCAACGTCGCATGATTGCGGGTGACGACCCGGCTAGCGTGCTCAGTAATTTCGACCATGCCCTCACGCAAATAATTATGCAAGAGCCGAGTGAGTGGCTAAAGCAGCAAAACGATGAAGAGCGCTTCGCGCTGGCGCGTACCTTGTTTGGTCTCGATCAGGCCGTAGACGCCGCCGCAGACGACATCGAACATGACTCACCCTCGGATGCCTTGCAGGACTCAGACACTTAGCGACCCTCGCCTAACTGTTAAACACTCAGCCAGACTCATCATAGTTAATGGCCCAGCAGCACAGTTGTGCTTACCTTTTGCAGAGCCTTTAACCAACAACCCTAGCCATTCACGGATCAGCAAATATTGTGAAAGATTCCATTCGTCTCAAGCTCGAAAACCTAACTGAGCGCCAAGAAGAGCTCAATGCCCTACTCTCTGATCCGGCCACCATTTCGGATCAAAGCCAATTTCGCAAATTTAATATTGAGCTCGCTGAAATTAGCCCTATCGTGGAGAACTTTAGGCAGTATCAGCAATTGGATAGCGACGCCCAATCGGCACAAGAGATGCTAGAAGAAGACGATGCTGATATGCGTAAGATGGCTTACGACGAGCTTGGCCAAATTAAACTCCAACAAGAAGCACTGCAGGCGCAATTACAAAAGCTTTTGCTCCCCAAAGACCCAAACGACGAAAACAATATCTTCTTAGAAATTCGAGCGGGTACCGGTGGCGACGAAGCCGCCATCTTTTCAGGCGACCTGTTCAAAATGTACAACAGTTACGCTGAAACCCAGCGATGGAACGTTGAAGTGCTCAGCAAAAGCGAAGGCGAGCACGGTGGTTATAAAGAAATTATCTCCCGCATTGAGGGCCGGGGAGCGTATTCAAAGCTCAAATTTGAATCAGGTGCCCACCGCGTAC
>CAYGNS010000416.1:0-3039 GCA_964351295.1 uncultured Gammaproteobacteria bacterium | reverse complement strand
CCCCGCCCCCCCGCTCCCTGGCGCCAATCTTTCTCCAACTCCTCTAAGCTCTAGGCGTTGATCCCCTCACGTTGATTGGCTTACGCATGTTGTTCTCGGCGCCCATCTACGCGTTGCTACTCTGGTGGTTTATCCGCGCGGGTCGCAATAGAGTACCGATCACTTGGGGCATCGTTGCGCACATCAGCTTTGTTGGGTTGTTTGGCTATTTTTTAGCCAGCTATTTTGATTTACTCGGACTGCAATATGTGAGCGCACAACTGGGCCGGATGATTTTGTACACCTACCCTACATTTGTGGTCCTGCTGGGAGCCTTGCTGCTTGGCCACGTTATTACTCTGCGAACGGCGACCGCCTTGATCGTTACGTATCTAGGCACAGCGCTCATATTTGGTCATGACTTAAAGACCTTTGGCCCCGACGTTACCATTGGGGCCTTGTGGATACTGGCAAGCGCGTTGTCATTCTCGCTCTATCTTATATTCGCCAAGTCATTAATCACCCGCATCGGCAGCCAAGTGTTCACCTGCATCGCTTTGCTGTCAGCCAGCGCAGGCATACTGCTGTATTGGGCGATCACGCGCCCAGCAGTGGCAATGGCGCAAGCCGTTAATAGCACCGCGTTGCTGATCATTCTGATCATTGCGGTCTTTTGCACTGTGATTCCCACCTTCTTTACCGCTGCCGCGGTGGATCGCATTGGGCCTGGGCGCACCGGCATAGTCGCTATGATCGGCCCAGGGTTTACCAGTTTTTTTGCCGTACTTATTCTGCAAGAAGCGTTTACGATTTATCACTTATTAGGGATTATCGTTACGGTGATTGGCGTAAGCTTGTTGCCTCGCGATTGACTTAACGCCCGTCCATGACGCAAAGACTTTTCTGTACACGCCCAGCATTGCATTTTTAGTGTTCACTAAATGAACGTAAACCTATCGCTCCATGGCTTTCTGCAATATGACCACGCCCATTCGCAGTAGCGCACTATGCCTTCTGCTATTTACGTTGACTGCATGCAGTCATTTGCAACCTCCTGATCTAGTACGTATCTACGAACGCCAAGCAAAGCAAGACAAAGTGCCCGTTATTTTTATCCCAGGCGTGCTCGGAAGTCAGCTAAGAGACACAGAAACTGGCGCACTAGTTTGGCCTGGTTCCGCATCTGACCTAGCGCTGGGACGGAAGTTTGAGGAGCTTGCGCTACCAGTCGCGGCAACCGATCGGCTGAATTCAACCGATAATCTCCAACCCGCTGGTATATTCATGACGGCAGCTGGAGCACTATTTTATCCGTCAATTGTCGATACGCTCGAAGTAGCCGGTGGCTACACATGCGTGGATATTGAAAAGCTAACCGCACAATCCGATTGTGTGCTGATGTCTTGGGATTGGCGCAAGGACATGGTCTTGGCGGCCCAGCGTCTGGATAGTTTAATCGACCAAATTCGAACAATACGCGAAGCCCCAGATTTGCAGGTCGACATTATCGCGCACAGTGCCGGCGGCTTAGTCGCTCGTTACTATGCTCGCTATGGCGCGGTGGATGTGCTGGACGATGAGACATTTATCCCAAGCCATGTCGGTGGCGAAAAGATCAACAAAGCAATACTAATCGGGACGCCCAACTACGGCTCCATCAATGCATTGCAGCAAGCGATAGAAGGTTCACGAGTTGGCATTAAGAAATTGGAGCCAGAAATACTCGTGACCATGCCAAGTCTCTACCAACTACTCCCGCACCCTGAGCGCAGCTGGATAGTGGATACTCACGGCCAGCGAATCGATCTTGATTTGTTCTCGGTTGATACTTGGAAACAAATGAAGTGGTCAATCTTTGCACCGCAGATTAAACAACGAATGTCCGAGCGAGTGTTATTTTCGACCGACCCGCAAGCATTAGCCACATATTTGAGTCTTGTAGAAAAATTCATGCAAAATGCTTTGCGGAGGGGCAAACGCTTCCATCAAGCACTATCGATGCATAGCGATGCAACAACAAACGAATTTATCGTCCTCGGAGCTAGTTGCGTACTAACGACCGCGCGTACTCTCCTTGAAACCGTCGATGGCGAACAAATGATCCGCTTTGCTCCAGATGACGTAGAGAGAAAGGTAGCCGGCGTAGACTATGATCACCTCATGCTGGAAGCAGGTGATGGTGTTGTAACAAAGGCATCACTGCTGGCCCGAGACAGTTTGGATCCAGCAACTCAAGATAATGCCGCCTTCCCTATCGCATATGAGTTCTTCGTCTGCGACGAACACTCACGCCTAGCAGGCAATATGACGTTCAGAGATAACTTGCTGAATATTCTTTTGAATTGAGGACTGATTTATAGATTGCCCTAGACTGTCGAAGGAGCGAGAACGTCACTAGCGCCCTGCCCCGCGAAGGCGGGGAAGGGGACTCGTAGTTCACCATTGTACCAACCGAATAGATTCCCGCCTCGGCAAGGGCTCCTGCCTTGCTCTACTCGCTGCGTCCCTGCGGCGATGGGCGGGAATAATGGTGCGTTTCTTAGGCTTTAGCGGCTCGCTCTTTTGCTGCGGCAATCACTTCGTCAGCCACATTGCGTGGGCAAGGCTGATAGTGCTCAAATTCCATTGAGAACTGACCACGACCCGAAGTCATTGTGCGCAAATCACCGATATAACCAAACATCTCGGCCAATGGTACGCTTGCTTTGATTCTCACACCAGTAGGCATAAGGTCTTGCGAGCGAATCATGCCGCGACGACGATTTAAGTCACCAATTACGTCGCCCACGTTGTCTTCTGGTGAAAACACGTCAACTTTCATAATCGGCTCGATAACCTGAGCGCCTGCTTTTGGCAGCGTTTGTCGATAAGCACCACGAGCTGCTATTTCAAAAGCAATGGCTGACGAGTCCACGGCGTGGAACCCACCGTCCATAAGAGTAACTTTAACGTCTTCGGTCGGGAAGCCAGCGAGCACGCCCTTCCCCATCGACATTTCAAAGCCTTTCTCAATGGCTGGCCAGAATTCGCGTGGCACGTTACCACCAGTCACTTTTGATT
>CAYGNS010000415.1:0-3058 GCA_964351295.1 uncultured Gammaproteobacteria bacterium | reverse complement strand
TCTCGGGCTTTTTCACCTCACCAAATGACCAAGACCGAATCTTGTCAGGCGACGGGATGCTTACTCGAATCGAGTCAAAGGCATCGTGCACAATGGTGGGTTGTTTAAATAGGCTGAGTAAATCTTGCATTGTTTGTTCCTCTGTTAAACAGGGTGTATTGGGTCAGGGTTCGTTCGAGCGTGCGGCTTAATCTTCTTGCAACTCGATGTTCAAGCCCAGAGAACGAATCTCTTTAACTAGAACGTTGAACGACTCAGGCATATTCGCGTCTACCTGATAATTACCCTTAACAATGTTTTCGTACATCTTAGTTCGGCCACCGACGTCGTCTGACTTAACCGTGAGCATCTCTTGCAACGTATACGCTGCACCATATGCTTCAAGTGCCCACACCTCCATCTCACCGAAACGCTGACCACCGAACTGAGCTTTTCCGCCCAAAGGTTGTTGCGTAATCAAACTGTATGGACCCGTTGAACGCGCATGCATCTTGTCGTCAATCAAGTGATTGAGCTTCAAGATATACATGTAGCCAACAGTAACTGGGCGGTCAAATTGCTCGCCTGTACGGCCGTTAAAAAGCGTTGTCTGACCAGATTCGGGCAATCCCGCAAGCGTCAGCATTTGCTTGATTTCGCTTTCAGCCGCGCCATCGAACACCGGTGTTGCCATCGGCACGCCACCACGCAAATTGCCAGCCATCTCGATAATTTCATCATCACTCAGAGACGCAAGGTCTTCGACTTTGCCACTGGTGTTGTAAACCTTATCTAGAAATTCGCGCATTTGCTTGGCTGATGCGTGCTTGCGTAGCATTTCGTCGATCTTCTTGCCCAAGCCTGCAGCCGCCCAACCTAAATGCGTTTCGAGCACCTGCCCTACGTTCATCCGCGACGGCACACCCAATGGGTTTAAGACGATATCCACCGTCGTACCATCGGCCATGAAAGGCATATCTTCAACCGGTACAATTTTGGAGATAACCCCTTTGTTACCGTGTCGTCCCGCCATCTTGTCGCCAGGTTGTAAGCGTCGCTTGATCGCCACAAACACTTTCACCATTTTAAGCACGCCAGGCGCCAAATCATCACCGGCTTCTAGCTTGCCACGCTTTTCATCAAACAATTCGTCAAAGAATTTGCGTTGCTGATCGAGACTGTCGCGCAATTGCTCCATTTTGTCCGCTGCATCGGCATTGGTCAGGCTAATCTCGAACCATTTGCTGCGCTCGGTTTCTTCTAAATACGCTGCGGTTACTTTCTGGCCTTTCTTAAGGCCAGGCGCTTTTACCACTTCTTTATTTCGCAAAAGGTTTTCAATACGTGCATACGTATCTTCTTCAACAATGCGGAATTGTTCATTTAAATCCTTACGGATACTGGCAAGCTCAGACTCTTCGTTCGCTAATGCTCGAGTGTCTTTATCGACTCCGTCACGCGTAAACACCTGTACGTCAATTACGGTACCTTTCATGCTCGATGGTACACGCAGTGACGTATCCTTTACGTCTGAGGCTTTTTCACCAAAGATGGCGCGTAGTAGCTTCTCTTCTGGTGTGAGTTGCGTTTCGCCCTTCGGTGTAACTTTGCCCACTAAGATGTCGCCACCTTTTACTTCGGCGCCAACATAAACAATACCGGCTTCGTCTAACCGACCCAAAGCGTGCTCGCCCACATTAGGAATATCGCGCGTTACTTCTTCGGAACCAAGTTTAGTATCTCGAGCAACGCAAGTTAGCTCCTCGATGTGGATGGTTGTATAAACATCATCCTTTACGAGTTTCTCGGAGATTAAAATTGAGTCTTCAAAGTTGTAGCCATTCCAAGGCATAAATGCCATCAAGACATTACGTCCCAAAGCCAATTCACCCATATCCGTAGACGGACCATCAGCCAGCACATCACCGCGCGACACTTCGTCGCCTGCTTTGACCAGCGGACGTTGGTTAATGTTGGTGTTTTGATTGGAGCGGGTGTACTTAGTGAGATTATAAATATCCACACCAGTCGCTGCGTTCGCTACCTCGTCTTCGTTTACACGAACCACGATGCGTGCTGCATCTACCGATTCAACTTTACCACCACGTCGTGCTGTAAGCGCTACGCCCGAATCAACCGCCACAACGCGTTCCATGCCCGTTCCAACTAGCGGTTTTTCGCTTCTGATGGTAGGCACCGCTTGACGTTGCATGTTCGATCCCATCAAGGCGCGGTTTGCGTCATCGTGCTCAAGAAACGGAATCAACGAAGCCGCAACCGATACGATTTGTGATGGCGCAACATCAATGTATTGCACTTGATCTGGGGTCGCTAACGAAAACTCATTTTGATGGCGACAGTTCACCAACTCATCGGTAAGGCGGCCATTTTTGTCCACTTCGGCGTTTGCTTGCGCAATGACGTAAAGTCGCTCTTCAATCGCAGACAGGTAAACCACGTCAGTGGTGATTTTAGAATTCTCGACTTTGACATAAGGCGTTTCTAAAAACCCATAGTCGTTAGTACGAGCGAATACCGCCAATGAGTTAATCAAACCAATATTCGGTCCCTCAGGCGTTTCAATCGGGCAAACACGACCATAGTGCGTTGGATGCACGTCGCGCACCTCAAAGCCCGCGCGCTCACGCGTAAGACCACCGGGGCCTAAAGCCGATACACGGCGTTTGTGCGTAACTTCCGACAACGGATTGGTCTGATCCATGAACTGTGACAATTGGCTGGAACCAAAGAATTCCTTTACCACTGCCGACACAGGTTTGGCATTAATTAAATCTTGCGGGGTCAATCCTTCGGCTTCAGCCAAGGTTAAACGCTCTTTTACCGCACGCTCAACACGCACTAAACCAACGCGGAATTGATTTTCAACCAATTCACCTACTGAACGCACTCGGCGATTGCCTAAGTTATCAATATCGTCAATGTCACCACGGCCATTCTTAAGATCAATCAACGTTTTCATTACGTCAATAATATCTTCTTTACTGAGTACGCCTTCGCCAGTGTCTTGATTGCGATTCAACCGCCGGTTGAATTTCATCCGTCCAACGCGCGACAAGTC
>CAYGNS010000414.1:0-3059 GCA_964351295.1 uncultured Gammaproteobacteria bacterium | reverse complement strand
CGCGCTTAAGGGTGGCAAGGTAGGAGGTTTCAGCGGCCGCGAAGTCGCCTAGAATCTGCTTTGAGGCGGCTAAGTTGTAGTGAAAATTAGCCTGCTCAGAATTCAGTGCCACGGCACGTTCGAACCATGGCACTGCCAACTCGTGAAAGCCTGTGCGACTGTAGATAACGCCTATGGTGTCGGCAATATAGGGGTCAGCGTTTGGTATTGCGGCCGCACGATCCGCTGCCTCCTTGGCTCTTTTCTGTTTGCCTAAGGTGGTTAGAGCTTGTCCATGATAAGTCTGAAAGTCAGCGCGCGCGGGTGCCAAACTAACTGCGCGTTCTAACAGTTCGCAGGCTTTAATATGATTGCCATGATCCCGCGCCAACAAGCCCAGTAAACAGTAAGGCACAGCGTCCTTCACATCGCGCTTGATCATAGCAATAGCATTCGCATGCACGGCCTCGTATTGCCCAGACGCTAACAGCTTTAAGCCCTTGTTTAATGACTCATCTTGAGGAGAATGGGGGGTAGTTGTGGGCATAGGCAAAGGCTCAAAATCAAGCTAAAAATGTAAGGGTAAACGGCTTCCTTTGACAGCATGCTAGCAAATGTGGAAAACTCTAACAGTGAATGCGGTTTCTAAAACTTTTATAATGTTTTTGAGCAGCCCGCCTTTTCCAGAATATGCTCAAAGTTAGGTTTACAACTACATAAGCGAGTAAGCAAAACTGCTGCTATTTTTGCTGCATAAAACTCGTAGAAAACCTGATTTAGATTCACCGTTTTACCTTTCAGTTCATCTGCAACGAAGCGGATTCGTCAACCCAGCACTTCTTTAGCCCTCTATTTTAGTCAGCTATCTTAGAGAGTGCGCGGCGCGTTCAGTTTCCGATGTTTTTAGGGTCGAATGTTAGTCGCGCGAGTACTTTGGTATGTGTCTTTAAGCACAGCCTCGAGTAGCAAGCAATTGCGTGCGCAGGAACACTAACGTGGAGATACCATGAAAAACATAGAAGAGAGCAAAAAGTTTACCCTAAAAGCCTCATCACGAGCAATTGCGCGGGCAATGGCCGTGCCCATCGCGGGCGGCCTATTTTTAAGTCCAGCCCACGCGCAAGAAGATGACTCATCGCTTGTGCCCTTTGAAGAAATTATCGTTACCGCCACCCGTCGCGAAGGCACTGTGCAGGATGTGCCCATTAACATTGCGGCGCTGGACGGCACGCGTCTTGAAGAGCAAGGCTTTGCCGATATTTCCGAATTATTGGCTTTCGTACCCGGTATTAACGCCATTAACCAAGGTGGGCGCAACGGTAACCAGACCATTGTGCGTGGTCTTAATGCCGAACCACTAGGTCAAGGCAGCGGCAATGATACGGGCGGTACGGTAGCGACTTATTTGGGCGAGATACCGTTAGCCTTGGATATCCGTTTAAACGATCTGCAGCGTGTTGAGGTGTTGTTAGGCCCACAAGGCACACTTTATGGCGCGGGTACATTAGGTGGTGCCATTCGCTATATCCCCAATAAGCCCACTACCGAAGAAACCGTGTTCGATGTACGTGCAGACCTGTATACGATTGAAGAGGGCTCGGGCATTAGCTCTGATGTGGGCGCTACGTTCAACATGCCCATTTCGGATGTCTTTGCCATTCGTGGCTCGCTCGATCGGCGTGACGACAAAGGCTTTATCGACTATCCATTTGTAGTACAACGACCGGGTGTGTCTGAGCCTGATGTTGACCTCAGCGACGCGGCCGCAGTCGCTGCAAATTTCAGCCCCGTTGAGGATGCGAATACACAAGAGACGCTATCGGGTCGCCTTGCCGCGCGCTGGCAGCCCAATGATGTATTCGATGCCACGCTTACCTATTATTTCCAAAACGAAGAAAATGGTGGCCGAACGGTTTCAGGTGCTCGTGGCGCATATCCATCGCCCCGTTACGCATCCGCGAGTCGTGTATTAGAGCCCAATGATGAAGAAAACGAATTGCTCGCATTAGAAATCGTTGCGGACCTTGGCTTTGCCGAACTCACGTCCGCGACCGGTTTGGGTTCGTATAAAGAGGTGGGTCAGCGCGATCAAACCGATTTATTGGTAAGCCTCGAGTATTCGTACGAGACTTTCCCAACGTTTACGGCGTTTACACTCGAAGACGAAGAAGATGAATTTTTGAGCCAAGAGGTGCGCTTAGTATCGACGGGCGATGGTCCAATAAATTGGATTGTTGGCGGTTTCTACAACAAGCTTGAAACGGTAGGCACATCATCTGAGTTGACGCCAGGTTATGCCGAGTTTGCCGGTTTCGACCGTCCAGACAACTTAGAGTACTTTTCCGCAGGTTCGGCCGAAGTGGTTGAACAAGCCATTTTTGGTGAGATTGGCTACAACATCACCGATAAGTGGCAGGTCACTGTGGGTGGTCGTTATTACGAGTACGACATTCAGTTGCAGAGCACGGTGGACTTTCCCTTATTTGACCCAGGTTTTGTGGCCGAAGATTTAAACGCGATTGCCGCGCGACCGTTTGATCCAAGCCTGCGTCAGGAAGACGATGGTAGCTTGTTCAAGTTTAATACCTCCTATACGATCTCAGACGACGTAACCGTGTATGCGACTATCAGCGAGGGGTTCCGCATCGGTGGTGGCAACGGTGGCGGCGAGTGCCCTCCCTTTGATCCCAATGCCGCGCAGGGCAATTGTAATCTTGCACCCGGCCAGCAGTTTGGTCCGGGGCCCAACGACTTTGCCGAGTTTGACGAACGTGCCTTTGGTCCAGACACCACGCGTAATTTTGAGTTAGGCGCTAAAACGCAATGGCTAGACGGCGCGTTAACCATTAATGGCGCAGTATTCCACGTGCAATGGAACGACCCGCAATTGGCGTCTGCGACGGTCAACGCGTCTATTCCCATTACGATTAACGCCAAAGGCGCCGAATCGAATGGTGTGGAGCTAACCACTGATTGGCATGCAACCGAGCAGCTACGCTTGCGAGGCTCATTCAGCTATACCAAAAGTGAGTTAACCGACGATGTGCCTTCATTGATCCGCACCATCACCCCTCCAGGGT
>CAYGNS010000413.1:0-3071 GCA_964351295.1 uncultured Gammaproteobacteria bacterium | reverse complement strand
ATCTAGATCAACAGCTTGGTATCACTTTTGTTTATCCTAAGGCGTGGAATCTACAAACTAAACGCACACTCATTGGCACTGATGTGCTACTTAAAAATCCCGAGAACACCGTGCAATTAACCATCACGGCTGAAGCCATCGCCAATTCAGCGCAAACCGTTCGTCAAGCTTTCGACGCCCTGCATCCACCCAGTGATACGGCGAGCGTTGATCTCGAAGACGAGCAAAAAAATTTAATCGGGGTGATCGGGGCCGATCAAACACGACGTCTCGCCTTAAAGCGTTTCGGCCAGTTTGATTTTCATTTTGTGGGGATCGCCAAAAATAACGCACTCACGCCAGAGCAGGACCAAGCACTGGTGGATATCATTATGGATGTGCGTCGCTTTACCCAAGCTGATTTGCCACCAGAATTTATCACGCGTATTCAATATCATCGTCTCGAGCCCGGTGAAACCTTTGCCAGTTTATCGAAGCGTTTCGGGGGTGGTGAAGCCGAGGAGCAGGCCCTCAGGCTACTCAATGGCTATTTCCCGCGCGGCGAGGCCGAACCGGGAACTTGGCTAAAAGTGCTCAGTAAAGCGCCCACTTCGGTGCAGTAGTGGTAAAATGCGTGGTTTCTAACTGAATCACGCACTCATTGCATTTTTTTCATGGCCGGACATAGTAAGTGGGCGAACATCAAGCATCGCAAAGCCGCGCAAGACGCCAAGCGCGGCAAAGTCTTTACCAAGCATATTCGTGAGATTACCGTAGCCGCTCGCGAGGGTGGGGGCGAAGTTCAAGATAATCCGCGTTTGCGCATTGCGGTAGACAAAGCGTTGGGCGCGAATATGACGCGCGACACTATTGATCGCGCCATCAAGCGTGGTACCGGTGACCTAGAAGGCGTTAGCTACGAGGACATTCGTTACGAAGGCTATGCCCCAGCGGGGATCGCCGTGCTAGTCGAATGCTCTACGGACAATCGCAATCGTACGGTGGCAGAAGTGCGTCACGCGTTTAGCAAATACAATGGCAATATGGGTACCGAAGGGTCGGTCGCTTATATGTTTCAGCGCATTGGCATTATTACTCTGCCAGCGGGTACCGACGAAGAAGTGGTGATGGAACTGGTGCTTGATGCTGGAGCGCAAGATATAGAAACACTGGAAGACACCACGGTCGAGATCCAGTGTCCGCCCGAAGTGTTTAACCAAGTGGTTAACATCCTCATCGAAGCGGGTTTGGAGCCAGAGTCTTCGGAAGTCATTCAAAAAGCGGATAATGAGATTAGTCTAACCGTAGAAGACGCCGAAAAAGTCATCAAACTCATAGACGCTTTGGAAGATCTGGACGATGTGCAAGATGTATTCACGAATGCCGACTTCCCTGACGCGTTGTTTGCCGAGGCCGGCTAGGGCCGCTCTCGTGCCCCGCGCCCGTTAGTGACCGCTATAGCCACTTCAATGGCCTCTTCACCCACGATTATTCTGGGAATCGATCCCGGATCACAAATTACGGGGGTGGGCGTTATTGAAGTTACCGGCAATCAATTAAAGTACTTGCATTGCGAATCGGTGCGATTGCCCATGGGTGAACTCAGTGAACGTCTTAGAGTGCTGTACGCACGGTTGGCGGTATTAATCGAACAATTGCGCCCACACGTGGTGTCGATCGAGCGAGTGTTTTTGGCGAAAAATCCGCAGTCAGCGCTCGTGCTTGGTCACGCCCGCGGTGCGGCGATGTTGGCGGCGGTCAATTACGCGATTCCGATTGTTGAGTACTCGGCCACAGAAATAAAAAAGTCGGTGGTGGGTAAGGGACGTGCCGACAAACAGCAAGTACAGCATATGATGAGAGTTCTATTGGGATTAAGCACGAGGCCCGAGGTTGACGCGGCCGATGCCCTTGCAGCGGCGGTGTGTCATGCACACCACCTGCAATATTCGAACACACTCGTGCGAGCGGGGTTGCAGTCATGATCGGGTGGTTGCACGGCCAACTGATTGAGAAGCAAGCACCGTGGATGCTCGTGGATGTGCAGGGAGTAGGCTACGAACTGGAAGCCCCGCTGTCGGTGTTTTACGATCTGCCGAGCGTCGGGCAGTCGGTAACCGTGTTCGTGCATAACGTGGTACGCGAAGATGCTAACCTGTTGTATGGGTTTGCCGATAAACAGCAGCGTGATGTATTTCGCATGCTGATTAAAATGAATGGCGTTGGGCCTAAAGTGGCTTTAGCCGTTTTATCCACACTCAGCATCGAAGAGTTGGCCGCCTGTGCGGTTAATCAAGACGTAGCCGCTTTAACCCGCGTGCCTGGCATCGGTCAAAAAACCGCGCAGCGTCTGCTCGTAGAGTTAGGTGATCGTTTAGAGCGCGACTTTGCGGGCCTCAGTAGTCAGTCAGGTGCTAATACAAGTCATTCGGGTGATGCTTTAAGTGCGCTGGTTCAGCTTGGTTATAAACCCGCCGATGCCAGCAAAGTGGTGCGCGGACTCAGTGCGGATCTGTCTAGCGAAGAGATAATCCGTCAAGCATTGCGAATTCTGTCGGGTAATGTACTCTGAGTGTTTGCTTTATAACCGTATTACCTAAACAGTCTTATGCGCGACCAAACCCCCGTTGATCCAATAGTGCAGCTCGGCGATGACGATGTGATTGATCGGTCGTTACGCCCGCAGTCGTTGCACGACTTTGTCGGCCAGCCTAAGCTCAAGGAGCAGTTAGATATTTTTATTCAAGCGGCACGCGCGCGTAAAGAGTCGCTCGATCATGTGTTGTTGTTTGGCCCACCGGGATTGGGTAAAACTACGCTGTCGAACATAGTGGCGCGGGAGATGGGCGCAACGCTGCGCCAAACCTCGGGCCCAGTGCTGGAACGGGCGGGTGATTTAGCGGCTGTGCTCACCAATTTAGAACCGTTTGATGTGTTGTTTATCGACGAAATCCACCGCCTTAATCCGGCCGTAGAAGAAATTTTGTATCCTGCGATGGAGGACTATCAGCTCGACATTATGATCGGCGATGGCCCCGCCGCGCGCACTGTCAAGTTGTCGCTGCCGCCGTTCACCTTGATCGGGGCAACGA
>CAYGNS010000412.1:0-3076 GCA_964351295.1 uncultured Gammaproteobacteria bacterium | reverse complement strand
GACGATGCGTACGGCCTTTTTAATGCGCGCATTATGAGCGAAGGCGCCGAGCTAACTTGGCAAAACCTCGAATCCGAGGCGGCAAGCAGCCAGACTCTGGTGATTGACTCGATCAACCTGATCGCTGAACAGAAGGAGACGCTTAAGGTGTCCGCCGAGCTGCGGCTTGCCGCTGGTGGTCAGGCTGATTTTAATGCGACTTTTGGGGCGCCGTTCGAGTCTGCCGACTTCGGTCGCGCGGCGCTGTTAGGGCGTGGCCGTTTTAATTTGCCCGATCTTGCTCAACTGCCTCCGTCTACTCTCAACGATATTAGTTTAACCGGTGAATTAAACGGGCAGCTTGATTTGGCTGGCCAAGTAGACGCCCCCAGTGTGTCATTAAGTGCGGATATGACCGGTGGTTCGGCGCGAGTGCCAGATTTAGGCTTGTTTTTTCAGGACATAGAATTGCAAGCACGCAGTAGTGATTCGGAGCAAATTGATATAAGTGGTAGCTTGCGTTCTGGCACCGGCCAACTGCAGTTGAGTGGTGCGTTGCGTGTGCCGGGTACGAAGAGCCCTAGTTTAGCATTGCGCATTACGGGCGATGATTTAGAAATGGCCAATACGCCTGAGATGCAAATTTTCGGTGACGTCGCCTTAGACGTGATGGTTGACACCAACTTAGTGAGTTTGTTGGGGGCGGTAACGATAGATAGCGCCGAACTTGACTTTAAGATACCTGAGACGGCGGTACAGCCTTCTAATGACGTAGTGCTTGAGGGGGTAGACAGCGCATCACCCCTTGCGCAGCGTCAACTCGATGTGCGGGTCGACTTAGGCGATCAGACGCGGTTTCAGGCGCAAGGGCTCGATGCGCAACTCTTAGGCCAGTTGCGTGTATTGCAGCAACCTAATGGGATTATGCGGGGCGAAGGCCAAATTTCGCTGAGCGAAGGGCGCTATGTGGCGTATGGGCAAAATCTAGATATTGATTCTGGTGTGCTTATTTTTGATGGAGGTAGTATCGACGACCCAAATCTCGATTTAAAAGCACAGCGTGTGGTGGAAGACACTACGGTGGGCGTTAGGGTGACTGGGCGAGCTCAAGCGCCGCGACTCGCGTTGTTTTCGAAACCGACAATGCCTGATCAAGACATTCTAGCTGTGCTGATCTTTAAAAAGCCCGTGGATAGCTTGGCATCCAACGATGCACTCACTTTACTCAGAATCGCGAACTCGGTGACGGGCGATGGCCCTGATCAAGTGAGCAAGCTTACCCAGCGTTTGCAAGATACGTTGGGATTAACCGAACTCGAACTTAATTTAGCCGATGGTGAGCCCGGCTTAGTGGCGCGCAAGCAGCTCACCTCGCGCTTTTCCTTGGCGTATGGTTATGGCTTATTAGATGCCGCGCAGTCGTTGTTTTTGCGTTATCGACTCAGCGACCGTTGGTCGATCAAAGCAGAGCTCGGTTCAGATAGCGGCGCTGACTTGCGCTACCAGATCGAGCGGTAAGTGTGCTCGCGCGATATGTTGGCGAACGCGCCTACTCTTCTTCGGCAAAGCGTTTGAGCTCTAAGCGTAAGGAAACGCCAGAGCGCAAAATCTCTAAGAGTGATAAGCACAGCGAAACCCCCATCGTTCCTAAACTGGTCAGGAACAAGTAGCCCCCGAGCGCCTGGTGATCTTTGAGTAGGGCGACCATCGAAGCCAAGCAGAATAGAAAAGCGACAATGCCGCACGCTTGCATGTATTTAATGAGCGCGATGCGCAAATATAGATTATTGATTTGCGCACGCCGACTCGTAAGATCGTGAGTGTTGGACGAGCTGGTAAGCGAGCGCACCACTTGGGCCAAAGTGAGGTAACGGTTAGTGTAGGCCAAAAACAAGAGGCTTATGCCTGGGAACAAAATGGCGGGGTCGGTAACGCTTAAGTTCATCAGAGATTATTAAAGTGGTTGAATGAGTGATAGCGCACTGTGCGGCTAAACCGTTAAAAGGGCTTTACTACCACGAGTATTACAATGGGGATGAGCGCGAGCACAGGCACTTCGTTCATTACCCGGTAAAAGCGATGCGATCGTGTATTGCGGTCTTGCGCAAATTGTTTAATCACCGTACCGCACCAGAGATGAAACATGAGCACCGCGAAAACCAAAATTAATTTGGCGATCATCCAGTTGCCCCAAAAACCATAGCTCAATAACCACAGTCCCGAGCCCAAAGTTGCAATGGCCGACGGCGTCATAATGCCGTTGTATAGTTTGCGCTGCATAATTTTAAAGCGCTCTTGGCTTATGCGGTCCTCGCTCATGGCGTGGTACACAAACAGCCGCGGCAGATAGAAAATACCAGCAAACCAACTGATTACGGAAATGATGTGAAAAGTTTTAATCCAGAGCATTTTTGGTGTGCGTTAAATTGGTGTGAGTGACATTTCCCTAATTTAAATAATGCTAGAGAGTGCGGGTGACTAAAATGAAACGGTATTCCCAGCCAACCTGCGTGCTTCGCGGGACGTTGCATCTGCACTCTGGCATTACGACTCTGGGGGCAGCAAGCTCGGTAAGATGCTGTCCAAAAAGCGTAAGCCGTGCTCGCTTGCCCGTATCATATCACCGTTAATTTCAATCAAACCTTGATCTTGGTGAGTCTGCACGGCCTCTCGCAGGGTCGCTACTGATACGCCTGTGCGTATCGTTAAATTGCTAAGGCTTGTGCCAGTGTTCAACCTTAAGCCATTAAGCATATATTCAAATAACGCCAGTGCGGGTGTGACCGTCTCGGTTCCGCCGGTAAACGAGGACTCAGCGCCTCGCGCGTATTGCTTGGGGTGCTTGTGCTTCCAACTGCGCACGATGGTGCCGTCACCTTGCGTAACTTTGCTGTGTGCGCCGGCTCCGATGCCTAAGTAATCACCATAACGCCAATAGTTTAAGTTGTGTTGGCAATGACGGTCATCTCGCGCGTAAGCCGATACCTCATATTGGTTAAAGTTGGCGTCGCGCAACCGCGCTTGCAAAGCACATTGCATGTCCCATAAGCCGTCGTCGTCTATGCGCGTTGGCGGGGTATTGGGTCTGGGGGGGGGT
>CAYGNS010000411.1:0-3078 GCA_964351295.1 uncultured Gammaproteobacteria bacterium | reverse complement strand
CTTGATGAATAGCATCCAGCATGCGCAAATGAATTTGTCCGAGCATATCAGCGTTAAAAAGACCGCGCGAAATGCCCGACTGATTGGTAAGAATAATAATCGCAAAGCCTGCTTGGCTCAGTCGTGCGATAGCCTCTACGCTGCCTTTGATTGGCAACCACTCCTCGGGCGTTTTTATGAACTCCGGCGACTCAATATTAATGACGCCATCACGGTCTAGAATTATCGGTTTCATAAAGCGTCTCTTAGCAAAAGCACTCAGCGTGGGACATTACGTGATTAGCTTTGCAGCTGCGAAATATCGGCCACGCGTAAAAATAAATCTTGTACGCGTTTGAGTAAAGCTAAGCGATTGTTTTGTTGAGCCGGGTTTTCGCTCATCACCATTACGTGTTCAAAGAAAACGTCGATCGGGGCACGCAGTTCCGCTAATTTTTCCAAGCCCGCCTGATAATTGCCGGCATCGAATAGCGCGTTACAATCGGCTTCTAAGGTGGTTAGCGCAGCGTACAGTTGTTGTTCCGCTGGCTCGACTAAATGGGCCGTATCGACCGCTGCAGGCTGACCCTGTTGCTTTTTTAAAATGTTGCTAATGCGTTTGTTTGCTGCGGCAAGGTCTACGGCCCCCTCTAAACGAATAAATGCCGCCACGGCCTTTACGCGGTGTTCAAAATCCAATGGGCTATTGGGCGCACAGGCCGCCACGGCGTTGATCGTGCTGGTGCTGATATTCTGACTTTGGTAATAGGCTGTCAGGCGCCCGCGAATAAAGTCCACAATCGCGCTCTGTGTGTCGGCGTCAACCGTAAACTGTTGGCTTTGATACGCCTCGGCACTCCACGCGACGAGCTGCGTGAGTTCCAACTTGCACTCGCCCTCAATCAATATGCGTAAAATACTCAAAGCGGCACGTCGCAAACTATACGGATCTTTATCGCCTGTGGGGACTTCGCCGGCCGCGTATATGCCCACTAAGCTGTCGAGTTTGTCGGCTAGTGCCACCGCTTGCGCCTCGGAACTTTTGGGTAATTGGTCGCCAGAAAATTTAGGCCAGTAATGTTGCTCGATACAGTCTGCAACCACTTGGGGTTCGCCATCGAGCTCGGCGTAATAACGACCCATAACGCCTTGCAGTTCGGCAAACTCGCCAACCATATTGGAGTTTAGATCGGCTTTACACAAGTAAGCACCGCGTTGCGCAAGCTCTACATTGGCTTTGAGCGCGCTACCAATGGTGCCCGCCAAAGCCTCAATACGCTGAGTTTTTTGCAGCAGTGAACCGAGTTTTACGTGGAACAACACCGCGTCCAAGCCTGGTACGCGATCCGCTAGGCGGATCTTTTGATCGGCCGTCCAGAAGAATTCTGCGTCGGAAAGCCGTGCGCGCAATACCCGTTCGTTGCCCTGAATCATGCGTGCTTCGTCGTTACTTTGAATATTACTCACCGTAATAAAATAGGGTAACAAGGCGCCCGCTGCGTCGGTTAAATGAAAATATTTTTGGTGGTCGCGCATAGACGAGATTAAACATTCTTGGGGTACATCCAAAAAGGCTGAATCAAAGCGACCCAATACGGCGCGCGGATATTCTACGAGACCAGTCACCTCGTCGAGCAATTGTGGGTCGACCTCGAGCACACCATCAACGGACTTAGCCAGAGCGGATATTTGCGTTTTAATCGCGTGCTGACGTTCGGCAAAGCTGGCCAGCACATGACCTTCTTGCAGTAGGCGCGCGGCATATTCGGATGCGCTATTCAGTGTAACCAAACGGCTGCTATGAAAGCGATGACCCCGACTCGTGCGACCAGCACTCAAGCCTAAGCAGGTAATCTTGAGCACATCGGCGCCAAAGAGCGCCATTAACCATTTGGCAGGACGCACAAACTCAGCATCACCGTCGCCCCAGCGCATCCGCTTTGCAATAGGCAGCTTTTTGATGGTTTGATCAAGTACAGCTTGCACCACCGCTTCGATGTCTTGCCCAGACTCGGTAACGGTATAGCTTAGCCATTCCCCTTTATCTGTTACCAAGCGAGCTAACTCGTCTACCGTTACCCCACAAGACTGCGCGAAGCCTAATGCTGCCTGAGTCGGCGAGCCATCTTTAAATGCCGCTTGTACTGCGGGGCCTCGGCGTTCGACCGTTTGATCAGCTTGTGCAGCGGCCACATCGCTGACTAAAACGGCAAGGCGTCGCGGGGCTGCAAATGGCGTAACCTGCGCCGTATCAGTAATGAGTTGTGCTTCGAGTAAGCCCGTGTGAATCTCGCGGGTAAATGCATCGCTTAGCGTTTTAAGTGTCTTGGGCGGGAGTTCTTCCGTGCCCAGTTCGATCAACAGGAAGTCGCGCTTGGGTGAGCTCATTGCGCACCTCCCTGACTAGACTTAAGGGTTGCATTAACAAGGTCTTTACCGCGCGGAAAGCCGAGTGCTTCGCGGGCCTCATAATAGGTGTGAGCCACGCCGCGCGAAAGGGTACGTATACGGCCAATATAGCGCGCGCGTTCGGTAACGCTGATGGCATGCCGAGCGTCGAGCATATTAAAGCTGTGCGAAGCTTTTAAAACTTTTTCGTAGGCCGGTAGGGGGAGTTTTTGGTCGATCAAATATTGCCCTTCTTGCTCTGCCGCGTTGAACTGTCTGAAAAGGTCTTCGACGTCAGCATGTTCAAAATTAAAGGTCGATTGTTCAAGCTCGTTCTGGTAAAAAATATCGCCGTATTTAAAACCATCGGTCCACACTAAGTCGTACACGCTTTCAACGCCTTGCAGATACATCGCGATGCGCTCTAAACCATAGGTTATCTCGCCCGTGACGGGTTTGCAGTCTAATCCGCCCACTTGTTGAAAGTAGGTAAATTGCGTGACCTCCATGCCGTTTAACCACACTTCCCAGCCCAAGCCCCAAGCGCCCAGCGTCGGGGATTCCCAGTTGTCTTCCACAAAGCGAATGTCGTCAACCAACGGGTCGATGCCTAGGACTTTCAGTGATTCAAGATACAGCTCTTGAAAATTGTCCGGCGACGGTTTGAGAATAACTTGGTACGGATAATAAGGTTGCAAGCGAGTCGCGTAA
>CAYGNS010000410.1:0-3082 GCA_964351295.1 uncultured Gammaproteobacteria bacterium | reverse complement strand
TATTGTGCGCAATTTAATGCTCGCAAACAAGCATTAATGATTAATTACCAATGCGGGATCGCCCAAGATTTGCCAGCCGAGCAATACATCTGAAGCACTCGGTTCAATCAACGCCAAGGCTTGCTTGGCTTTGATCACAGCAGCACCAATTGGCTCACCTTCGTTGTACATATGCTTATTGAGTTCGCTCGCGAGCAAGAATTCAGAGGCAGCCTTAGTTAGCGTACTGGCACCAAGCACTGTGGCCGCACCATTGAGTCCTGGGTTTAGGAACAATTCACCCATACTGTTGCCGTCAGGGTGCACAAAATAAGTGTTCCAACAACCCCATTGTGTTACTAACGTAGGCTTGTCGATATTGGTGAAACTAGCCACCTCTTCGCGAGATAGCAAAGCGGGGGTCGTCCGCGACCAGCGCAATTGGGACGAATGGCCAATGTACGCAGTTACAGACACGCCCGCGTTAACGGCATTAAACAATTTGGAACGCGCTTCAACCGCACCATCAAGATCAGGCAAAGCGCGATAATCACTGCGAATTGAGCCGGCCCACTGCGGGGGTATTCCTTCAATCAGGGCTATGGCATCTTTAGTGAAATTCACGCCATTGCCATTATCCGCTTGGTCAGCCACCATCAGCACTCTGCCTGGATAACCCACGCGCGCTTCATAGTCGTTTATTTTCTCAACAATGTTACTAAGCTCTGCTTCCGTGCGTACCGGAAAACGTCCCACCGGCAGATCAGGCACACCGTCGTCATCTAAATCACCATACTTCGCATCAGACGGCGCTTGTCGAATAATTAAACCGTCACCACGCGTTTCTACGTATTGAGTCGGCACAAAACTCTTTGCGGCTGACTTATAGTTTTTATAATCATAGGTGTCGCCCCCCACAAACAATACAAACCGCGTGCCGAGGTTTTGTTCGGCAAAACGAATGTAGTTGTTGATGGCTTGCGCTGATGGCACATGTAAGTCACTAAATTGATGGTACAGCTCAGCCACGTCTACCACTTTTACCGAGTATGTGGCCGAACGCAAACCTACCAACGCGTCTAGCGCTGGCGTACCAATAAAGTCTCCATGCGCAATAATTAGATACTCTGCACTGCCCGAGCTTACATCCGCAAACACTGGGAACGCTTGAATTGCAGCGGGGGTTTTATGTCCCGAATCGGCGACTACAATATGCCGACCGCCTTGACCATTGGTTTTGAATTTAACGACTCCCTCACGCGGGAATTCAGTCAAGATAACTTCCTCGACTTGACCGTCAGCCCCAATCGCGAAAACATCAACGTTATTGTTGCTAAACCCACTGACCTCATATACTTGATTCGCAGCAAACACGCCATCTAGATAATCATCCGATGTTTGCGTACTACGGGGATACTCTACAGTCAGCCTATTCAAAGCCACCGCATCATAGGGCGTTGTCGCGATGCTGCGAATATCAAACCGAAACGTATTGGCGGCCTGTACATTAACGTTAGCAAAGCGCACTGCTTGCACTACGTTGCCATCAAATTGCTCATCGCCCACTTCAACGCCATTAACCACACCCACAACATGATGATCGTTACCCTCGACATCAATATCAACAATACCGATAAACTCAGCACTAAGATCAGCGCTGCTGCCGACTAAATTATCCAGAGTAAACGGAACAGTAGTACCCTGCACATCACTACTACCAAACGAATAGACGGTGCCGTAGTGCCAAGGATCATTGTGCGCAGGCGAGAAAAAGTCATACACATTGTTTTGTTCGAGCTCTAAAACATGTGTATAGGTGGTCGATGCCGCATCTTCTGAGTTAAAGCGTGAACGTTGCTTTGCTACAGTAGCGGTACGCTGCTCAGCGCGCAACACCAAGACCGATTCGGCGCTGTACAAACTACCCACAGCGGGTACAAAAAATTCTAGATACCCGCCAGGGCCAAACTTATTTGAGAACTTGTTGCCAACAACACGACCGATGCTATTTACGGGTAACTGCTGACCATCTAAACGCACCGTTAATTGGCGGTGACTCAAGCCCTGCAAGGATGGCGGAAAACCTTGCGCAAGCAAATCTTCGTAACTAATGCGATACAAGCCAGGACTCGTCACTTTAATGAGCGCAAGATCTTCGACCGCCTTGGCCTTGGCCATTATCGGCAACAACGAGAGCGCTGCTAAGCACAAGAGCGATTTACCTAGCCCGCGAGCGGTTGAACTAAACTTTTGCATATCCGTAGGTCGTTTCATGGATGCCATTATTAATGTTGACTGTTAAGCGCTTCGAACACTTCGGGTTGCGTTTCGAGTGTTTTCAAGCGATCTAGCGTTTGCTCTAACTGCAACTGAGCTTTAGGATCATTAGCCACTTTGGGCAAACTGGGTACTTTACTCCAATCAAATGGCTGCATAACCTCGGCTTTAGAGCCATACACTTCATTGAGCCTATAGGGCCCGTGCAGCGTTAACACCTCGGCCGTACTTACATCCACCAAAGTAAACCATTCTTGCACCGCACCTGCGTAAAAGAACTCATAGCGTTTGGCTGCAAGCGCATCTGTATTCTCTTCGCTTACAATGGGTGACTCTGTTAATAAACGCCATTGATCGTCAACTCGGGCATAAATCTGATACCCGAAATGACCCACCTCGTTCATCGACTCCCATGTGAACAGCACGCCGCCGCGCACCGCTTCGGCTGAGAACATAGTAAGCGTAACGGGCGTCGTCACAAAGTTCTTTTGATAGCCAAAATTGATATCAGTAAGGGCCGTTGACCCGCTCACGCTTTGTACCGTCGCCTTATCGCACAATCCGCTAGTGGGACTGTCGCAAACAAGGTCTTCGTCGCCATGCCCTAGAGCATTCGAAACAAGGTCAGGGTCGCCCGTTTGCCCAAAACCGTCGATAATCGAACCGGCGGGTTGCACTACCACTTTATAGTTACCATCAGGAAGCCCGCTGAAGATATAGTCGCCGTTAGCATCGGTTACCGCATTAGTAACAAAACTGAACGAGCCATTAGGTTGCTCAATATAGATCTCAACTGTAACGCCCGCCGCTGGGGTATCCGGACTCA
>CAYGNS010000409.1:2734-3091 GCA_964351295.1 uncultured Gammaproteobacteria bacterium | reverse complement strand
ATGTAGAGGAGCAAATTGTTAATCGAATAGAGGAGTCGCTTAAGGATCTGGAAAACTTAGATTGGATTCGTTCTGAATCGCGCGAAGGATTTGGAGGAGTCTATATTCTGGCTGACAACGACACGGACTTCTCGCGCATCATGAGCGAGGTGACAACACGTGTAGAATCTATTACCAATTTACCACCCGATATCGAACAGCCGCGTATTCAACAGTGGCAAACGCGTAATGAAATGATCCGCATTGCCGTACACGGCACGGTGGGCGAGAAAAGACTCACCGACCTTGCACGCGAATTGCGCCGCGAAGTGGCCTCCTTACAAGGAATTTCGGTGGTGGAGTTATTCGGACAGCGCA
>CAYGNS010000409.1:0-2724 GCA_964351295.1 uncultured Gammaproteobacteria bacterium | reverse complement strand
GCGCAACCCTGAAGTCTCGATTGAAGTGAGCGAGACAGCGTTGCGCCGCTACGGAATTAGTTTTGCCGAGATTGCTCGCGCTATTCGTGGCAGTTCGCTGAATTTATCCGCTGGCAATTTGCGCACCGATGCGGGGGAGTACACGTTGCGTACGCGCAACCTAGCCTACGAGGAAGCGGATTTTGAGAATATCGTCGTGCGGCAGTTACCTGAAGGCGGCACTATTCGCGTGAAAGACATTGCCACGGTTGTGGATGGTTTTGACGAAAACGAGATTCTGGCCACCCTCAATGGTGAGCCAGCAGTGCTCGTTCAAGTAATGTCCAGCGAGTATATGGACGTAGTGCTGATGTCCAAGTCGATCAATACTTGGCTGGAGGAACGTCGTAAAACCTTGCCCGAAGGCGTGTCGCTCACCCTGTGGGTGGATGCGGCGGTGGACTTTAATTCGCGCATGAGTACGATCGGCTCGGCGGCGTTTTCGGGTCTTGTCCTCGTTTTCATTGTCTTATTCTTAACCCTTAGACCTGTCATTGCGCTGTGGGTATCCGTGGGCATCGGCACTGCGTTTGCGGGCGCTTTTGTATTTTTGCCTACGTTGGGAATTTCACTCAATATGTTGTCCACGTTCGCCTTTTTATTGGTGTTGGGGATTGTGGTGGACGATGCGATTATTGTCGGCGAGAGCGTTCACACTGAATTTGAAAAGGGTAATCTTGGGCTTAGCGGTGCCCGTGATGGGGCGTTTGCCGTGACCAAGCCGGTTATCTTCGGGGTTGTGACCACAATCATCGCCTTCTTACCGTGGATCTTTTTGAGTGGTACGACGCAAGAGTTTACGCGGCAAATTTCATGGGTGGTGATGTTGGCATTGGGCTTTTCGCTGGTAGAGGCGTTGTTGATTTTGCCTGCGCATCTATCCAATGTAAAAGCGCGTACTCAGGGTGGGAAATTGATGCAGTTACAGCATCGTATTTCTGAAAGTATCGTCAACTTTGGTCACAACTCTTATGGCCCTTGGTTGAAACGCTCGGCCGCCTTGCCAGGCACTACCTTGAGTGTCTTTATCGCCCTGTTTATCGTCGTGGTATTTGGCTTGATGGGCAATAATTACGTTAAATCGGCTTTTAATCCGGACATTGAATCGGAGCAGGTAGCGATTAATATCGATTTGCGCGACGGCACAACGTTTGCGCGTGCGCTGGAAATCTTGGGGAATGTACAACGTGCTCAAGAAGAATTGGTCGCGCAGGTCTCCGCCGAAGCAGAGGATGGTGAAGGCAAGGTGGTTGAGAACTGGTATACCCGATCCCGCAAAGATAGTGTGATAGCGATTTTGCGTTTGGTTTCACCTGAAGAACGCGCTATTTCAGCCAAGGAGACCGCACTACGCCTGCGTGAACTCATAGGCGAGGTCGCCGAAGCCAAACAAGTGTCGGTTACCTATACTGACGGCGATAACGGGCCAGACCTAGATATATCAGTACGGCATCCCGATTTGGAGATTTTACGTACAGCGGTGGCCGAATTACGCGATCGATTGCGCCAGTTCTCCGCTTTGACCGACGTCACCGATAGTATGGAATCGGCAAATGAAGAATTACGCTTTGAACTTAAACCTGGGGCTGAGAAATTAGGTTTAACCCTAGGTGCAGTAATGTTGCAGGTTCGCCAAGCCTATTATGGAGAGGAAGTGCAGCGGCTACCGCGAGATGGTCAAGATGTGCGCGTGATGCTTCGTTATCCATTGGAAAGCCGTAAATCGCTTGAGAGTCTTAAAAACTTTCGTGTGCGCATGGACGATGGGCGCGAAGTGCCGTTGATGTCGGTGGCCAATGTTTCCTACGGGCCAAGCCTAAACAAGATTGATCATTGGGACGGATTGCGTTCTGCACGCGTAACGGGTTATCTAAAAGAGCCTGTGTTAAAAGAAATTATTGAGGAGTTAGAAAAAGAGTTTTACCCACAATGGGAAGCCAAATACCCCGGATTGACTCGAGCCAATATCGGGCAAACGGCGGCTGAACAAGAGTTTATGGCCGAACTGATGGGTTTGCTCGCGCTCGCATTGTTTGCCATGTATTGCATGTTGGCGATTGCGTTCAAGAGCTACTCCCAACCTGGCGTGATCCTGGTGGCTATTCCTTTTGCCTTAGTGGGGGCGGTGTTAGGGCATTTGATCACTGGGCTGTCGTTCTCAATCTACAGCTACTTTGGCACCATCGCGGCGGCGGGCGTTGTAATCAACGACAACTTGGTACTCATCGATGCGTATAACAATCAGCGTAAAGCGGGAGACAGTGTCTCAGAGGCCATTCAGATTGCGGCTAAGTCGCGTTTTCGACCGATTTTGATTACATCGGTGACTACCTTTGTTGGCTTGGTACCGATGATGTTAGAACAATCTAGCCAAGCGTTGTGGCTTAAGCCGGTGGTGGTATCGCTATCGTACGGCTTGCTCATAGCCTTTTTCGTTACGTTGTTTCTAGTACCCGCTTTACTGATTCTTGGTGAGCGTTGGCGTGTTTACAGAACAGGGGCTTGGCAGCGCGTTAAAGCGCGCTCAAGCAACTGGTATTCGAACGCGACGCCCGATTCTAGCCGTTCTTAGTTGTCCAGAGTTAACAGCAAGCGGCTAGTAAGTAGATCGCTCGCTAAAACCATTTTCTGAGAGAGTCTTGGCGCCCCTATGGGGGGCGCTTTTTTTTATTATTTTGGGCATAT
>CAYGNS010000408.1:0-3096 GCA_964351295.1 uncultured Gammaproteobacteria bacterium | reverse complement strand
GTGCTACTCAAAATGCTTAGGTGCAAACTCTTTGTTTAGAAGCTTTCTTGCGCTTCAAAAAAGGCCTTTGAGGTGCGTGGGGGAGTTATGATTGCAGAGCCCATCCCCTTCATCGCAAAACGCTCTACGCAGGCGTCAAAGTGGACCGTTGAGGTTTGTTTTATTACGCTTAGGAGCGCGCTTCGAGCTTCTATAAACGTTGGATTAGGCGGAGTGTTAGCCATAGCGCCGACCACATATGAGGCAAGCAGGCTACGCTTTGTTTCAAAGGTATCGTTGGGCTGCAATAGTAAGACCTCTCGAAAACAGCCGAGTACCGCATCGGCCCATATTTCTCCAACAGTATGTATTTGCGAATTCTGCACAGCGCGATCTGAGTAATTAGAATACACCGTACCTTCTGGCAAAGTAGGCAAGGGCTCTTTGTGGGCAATGTGGCCAAAGGTCAGTGGATTGTCATCGCTGTAGGGGTAACGTCTGATGCCATAGAAAAATGAGTTTGGAAAATCCGCACTGACTTGGTCTTGCTTAAAATAGCTGCCTAGCGCATAGGAGCTAGAAAACCCAGGGGAGTTAACACCGGCAACATGGCTCGGCTTCATCGACATCAGTACGCCCACTACGTCTGCCCAACCTTCGTTGAGGGCTTGGGATTGGTTATCTTGAATCGCCACATTGGTATTAACTAATCTGCGGTACATGTAGTGAGTCCACTCGTGAGCGAATATTGTATTGTCAAAGGCGGTGCTGCCGCCGCGCGACCGACCTAAGTGAATCACCGGCGAAGTACCGTCTTCAGGTGTGGTGATAAATGTAAAGCTATTGATATGTACGATTAGAGGATCACCCTCAACCCCGCCACGGCCATAGTTTGATGCTTGTGCGTTACCTGCCGCCTCAGTGAAACCAGCGTCGTAGAAAACGTCGTGCATTAAATTGGCCAGATAAAAAGCCTGCACTTGCTGTGCATTGATCGCTTCTAACTGTGCAGCGCTAGGGTTGGTCGTACTGTCGAACGGTTGGTTATAGTCAGTGAGATAGTTTGCTGGTGAATACGTAAAGTTCAGCTTTTGATTGGTTATCGGCGCACGAAAATCTAGATCAAAGGCATCTCCTCGGACGCGGTATTGAGGGCCGTAACCGTCACCAAAAAAATCAAATACCCCATCAGTGCCGCGCGTAAAGTTAAAAAATACATCCGCGTTATTACCAATGGTCTCGCTTGCACCATCTGGTAGCCATGGGTCATTTGAGGTTGTTGCTAAGTCAAGTATGGTGAATTCACTTTGCGTAACAAAGTCGCTCGGAGGCGAAGCGTTGGGCTCGCCCGTTGGGTGCGGCGAAACGTCACCGTAGGGCGTTTGGTGGGGCAGAAGGGCATCGCCATCGGCATAAATATTATAGGTGTAGGCGGTTAGATTACTAGACAACGGGTACTTGGCTAAGAGTTCTGCGTCAGTCGCGGAGATTACTACGCTAAATGCCGCAGGTTGCCCTATAACCATCTCACCAGCCGTTACTGTGTAGGCTGGCAGTAGAGCGTTGTCTCGCTTAAACCACGCTCGTTTAACCGTACTTTCTTGAAGTTTGAGCGATGAGCTCTCGCGTACTTCATTTAACGCGGTTTGTTCATCTAACGTCCATAGCTGTGAAGCTGCTTTGAGCTTGGTTGTTGGCGTTGTGAGATTGTACCGAACGGCGTTAACCTGATTCTGAGGTGACAAGCGCACCATCGCCCAATCATTCAAGATTGGGATATCGTGAAACTGGCGAGTGTATTTGAACACAGTGCCAATATTGGGCTGCGAAACGGCTGAGGTTTGAATGAGCGAAATGCTAGAACCAGCGCTTGGCAGGTGTGCCTCTATTGCTCTGCGAGCAACGGCGCTAGAGAGGCTTTTTTTGGACAGTTTAGAGCTGGATGGCGGCGGCGAGATTTGACCTTCAATTGACTTAACTACGACCGAGCTTGCTAAGAGGCTGGTGCTTAATAGTAAGGCTAAAACGCTTGCGACAACACTGGGGATGCTTAGAGCACGCTTTAAACTAAATAGTTTCATTTACAATTAATACCATAGATTAAGCGTTTGTGAAATGCTAATGGGATTACACAACCGTCCGCATGAGGCTTAAGCTTTTGCAATAACACAAATTAACGAATTAAAGAGGACACACGCTTTTAAGGGATAGACAGGGAATTAGTAAATTATCCAACGCTGAGGGCGGATGACTGGCTCTAGTTTGCCCAGAACAGCCAGTCACTTTTTTTTCAGTACGCTGTATCATCCCCTAAAAAGAGTCACTGCGGGAAACAGGTGAAAATGTACGCTGATTCCCCTTCTACCCCCATAAGGGAAAATAGTTAAAAAGCCCGAACAGGACGCACACCGATACTTCCGCCTCTCCCTCCGCCGGCCTGTGTATTGTTTATGAATATATACCGCCACGCAGTGGAAGAATCTATTTCGGTAGAACTCCAGTATTGAACGTTACTAGCGCCCATAACAGCTCTATGTAAATACAACTCAATTAACTCATTTTTTGAAGGCAAGAACCAATCGGTAAAACCGTTGAACGAATAATCATTTGTTAGTTCGGCGGCAGTAACCTCAGCTGATACGCACCCGGCCACAATATCAGCGGTGTTTTGGGCGCCGGTGCCTATCGCAATCCCATCGGATCCAGATATGTTCGTCCCAAAACATCCCCATGGGGAATCAGCCAAATCGACTGGCGAGGCCTCTAGGCCGTGTATACCACCCTCTGTAACATAAAAAACAATGCCACCTGCAGGACCTATAGCCCCGACTGTATAAACAGTTAAACATTGTATATAGACTTCCTCACCAGACAAGCAATTCTCAGTGGTAGTGGAGGTACAGTCATCTATAGATGTGGCTCCATCAGCACAGTACACATCATCGAGGCCAAAAAAATCGACCCCATCGCTGGCACTTGTAATTAAACTGGACACACGCTTTTAACACTGTTTTATTTCACAATAAAACTGGACACACGCTTTTAACACTAGCACTTTCTAATCGTTCTCGGTATATCTAAGTGGTTGTTTGTTAAACGAGCCAATGGAATGACTCA
>CAYGNS010000407.1:0-3103 GCA_964351295.1 uncultured Gammaproteobacteria bacterium | reverse complement strand
CATTCAAGCTAAACAATAAATCGCTGACCGCACCACCCGTAGTTTGATCTAAGTTACCCGTGGGTTCGTCGGCGAATAAAATTTTGGGTTCGCAAGCGAACGCGCGTGCGATGGCAACGCGCTGTTGCTCACCACCCGACAACTGCTTGGGATAATGTGTCAAACGGGCCCCTAAACCAACTTGATTCAAAAACTCTTTAGCCGTAGCGGTGGCGCCGCGCTGGCCCGCAAGCTCCAAGGGTAAGGCAACGTTTTCCAGCGCCGTTAAGCTCCCGAGTAACTGAAACGTTTGAAAGACAAATCCTACAAGCTCAGCTCTGACACGCGCGCGGCCTTCTTCATCCATTGCGGTTATGTTATACGGCCCCAAGCTGATCGAACCAGAACTGGGCGTATCTAAACCCGCCATCAGGCCCAGTAGAGTGGACTTACCGGCGCCGCTAGGGCCAACAATCGCGACACTCTGGCCTTGGGCAATTTGTAGACTTACATCATCCAAGATGGTCAGCTTAACGTCAGCGGTTTGCACCACCTTGCTCACATGCTCAGCTTGCAGCATTACAGTAGCTTGTTCACTGGCTTCAATTTGAGCGGAACTCATAGTCGCTGATTGGGAATTAACGAAAGACATATCATTTTATTGAGTAATAAGGCGTGCGCTCGCAATACACCGTTTTAGAATTGCGAACACTTTAAGTAAGAGCGATATGATACGAACATAGGGTGCAAATAGCGTCACGGTAAATGCATTATTGCTAATGATTAACTTACCCAGACACCACACGGTTGCAATGTGCACCCTAGCCCTGACCGCGCGCCAGGCCTGAGCACCAAAAAAAAGGGCTGCACAAGCAGCCCTTTTAATAGTAAACCTAAGTGTAAGTTAGAAATTAGCCCGCAAGCTAACGCCAAAATAGCGCTCCGCATCACGCGGGATTTGGTAACGGAAACCGTCGCCACTAAAGGTGGTCACATAGCTTTCATCGCCCAAGTTCTTACCAATTAACGTTACGCGGTATTTGTCTTCTTGAAAAGAGAAAGCCACGCTCGCGTTAAAGATATCGTACTCGGGTAATAAGGCTGCTGGGTTCTGCGAGCCATCATTGCCTGGCAAATCAGACACTTGCTCGTCAGTATGTACAAATGAGCCATTGAAGATCACGTCCATATTGCCCATTGGCACAACATAGTTAGCACTCAGAGAGTACTTAAGATCTGGCGAGAAAGGCACATCCAATCCGCTACGACTCGTACACGTTCCAGGCGCAACCCCAATCGGGCAATTGAAACGATCGATCTCGGCATCAATGCTAGCAAAACCACCCGTTAGCTGAAGATTTTCAATTGGCTGCCAAGTGAAATCTAACTCGATACCTTGGGTTGATACATCACCCGCATTGGTTAGGCGTGTAATGGTCGTACCGGTAGACGTATCAAAGTTGTTTGCTTGGAAATTTTCAATTTCAGTTTTGAAAACAGCCAAATTTGCAAACAATGTATTACCAGTAAACTTATAGCCAACCTCAAAAGAGTCGGACGTTTCTTCATCAATAGGCAGGGTGTCGCCGAAACCCATATTAAAGAATACGTTAAAGGCTGGACCTTTATAACCTTCAGAAAAAGTTGTGTACAACATGCTGCGATCACTTGCCTGCCACTGTAAGCCCACCTTACCCGAGGCATTGGTGGCACTGGTTTCGCCCGCGAAATCAGTGTTACCGAACACACTAATCACACCCACGCCTCGACGTCCAAACGGGTCTAAGTTGGTGCGACGATGCGTATACGACACATCATCTTCAGTATAACGAGCCCCGAATATAAGTTGCACGCTCTCAGTCAGGTCTACTTCGCCCTGGCCAAAAAACGCAATATTATCAAACTCAGTATCTAACACCGCACGGCCAGAAATTATGTCGTTAGCCAAACAGGTGAGTCCGGGGTTGGCGGCCACGATCATTTCGCTTTCAGCATTCAACTGGCAACTGGCGTCACGTTGAAAGCTACGATCTGATTCAATGTTCCAATAGAACATGCCGGCTTGCCAGGTAAGCGCACCGTCATCGGGAGAGGCAATACGAAACTCTTGCGAGAATTGCTCCCACGTTTGAATGCCTAGATCGTGCAATTGAAAGAATGTCGACGAAAAGTCAACTGGCAACGCGGCGTCGCCGGCATTCGAAGTAAAGTCACCCTCACGAATTTCAGTGTTATCCCACTCTCGACTTGCCGTAATTGATGTGAGAGTGTAGTCGCCAAGCGCCGCATCAATTTGAATTGATAGCGCTTGGTGATCGTCCAGCGTGCGTGTGGTTAAATCATGATCAACAAAACGTTGATCTAGATCAATGTCCGCGACACCACCCACAACACCCCGACTATTCGGTTGTGCTGGCGAAGCTGGATTACGATTGCTTGGCAACAGCTCTAAATCCGCACAACAGTTGTCGTTGGCTGAATAATCCTCTGCGATCACGAGCACATTAACGGTCTCGTTCACATCCCAATCGAGCATTGCGCGGAACCCTTCACGGTCGTAACCGTTAATTGTCTCGCCGTTGAAGGTGTTAGTGATGTAGCCATCAAAGTCACCACTAAATGCGGTTAAACTGGCACGCATCGAGTCGTTCAATGAGCCAGAAACACTCGCTTTTAAACGTGTTTCGTTGTCATCAAAAAAGGACAGATCAACACTACCCGATAACTCTTCTGTAGGCCGCTTAGTGGTCATATTGATCACGCCGGCTGAGGCATTTTTACCAAATAAAGTACCTTGTGGACCACGCAATACTTCTAAACGTTGCAAATCATATAGATCGGTAAACGCTTGTCCGGAGCGACCTAATACTACGCCGTCGACGACGGTCGAAACACTCGGTTCAGCCGCAATCGAAAACGATACCGTACCAATACCACGCACAACGGCCGTAGAATTACGGTTGGTATTACCTTTACGAAAAGAGACGGAAGGGATTAATTGTTGCAGGTCTTCAAAACCGTTCGCGTGGGCGGCTTCGATTCTGGCTGTATCTAAGACCGTGACCGACACGGGCACGTCTTGCAGACTTTGCTCAGGCGGGTGCGCGGTCCGAATTCTTTCGTG
>CAYGNS010000406.1:1121-3110 GCA_964351295.1 uncultured Gammaproteobacteria bacterium | reverse complement strand
GTGCAATAGCAATATTCTCTGACAGTAGGGCGAGCGCTTCTTCCGCACCCGCGACGCCTTTAGTCAGTGCAAGCAGCAGAGCTAGATAGCCGCGGGCGATCAAATTGAGTGGGGTAAGTTTTACCACTTTACGCAGAGCCATCTCCGCTTTCATTTTTTCGCCAAGATTTTGCCAAGTTACCCCCGCATTTTCTAACACATCAATGTCATTGGGCGCCTGCTTGAACGCGCTCTCGATCATTTCGCGCGCTTCCTTAGCGGCGGCTTCGTAGTCTGGAGCGATTCGCATGGTCATTTGATTTGCCAGAATCATGGCCAACGCAGCTTTAGCGGTAGCGTATTCAGGGTCGATTTCGATCGCTTTGCGCAGCAATTCGCAGGCTTCCATCATCGCTTCTGGTGAAAACGAAACTAACCAAAAAAAGTAGGCTTTTTGTACAAGCCCCCACGCATCAAGCTGCTGAGTGGGCGTTTCTTGTGCCACCAACGACTCGGCCATTTTTACTTCGCCGAGAATCGCGCCCACGATGCACTGCGCAATTTCATGTTGCACATCAAAAATATATTCGATATCGCGATCGTATTGTTCTGCCCAAATATCGCGATCTTGCTGCGCATCGTATAAGTGTGCGATTACCCGGATACGCCCCGCCGAGTGGTGTAGGCTACCCGCTAAAATGTAGCGGGTATGCAAGGATTCGGCCACCTCCTTCACGTCCGTTTTGTTGGACACAAAGCCATACGATGCGGCCCGCGAACTGACGCGTAACGAGGGCACTTTAGTAATGTGCGCAATGATCTCTGAAGTAATACCTGAGGCAAGGTACTGATCGTCTGGGTTGCTGGATTTGCAATCGAACAACATAACGGACACGGAGTTGTGGCCTGAATGCAGTGTTGTTGATTTAGATCTGCCGCTGGTTTGGTTGGCTTGGTTGCGCTCTTTGGTCAGCGCAATTTTACGTTGCCGACGCAGTGCGTTATAGCGCCGTACAATGGGCGCAAAGACGAAGCGCAGAAATCCATAGAATACCCCCAAAATCACGGTGGCGGCCGCGATAGCTGAGAGCGCTGACTCATACTCGATGAGCCAATTAATAAGACCGTCTAAATTTTCCACACCCAGTTAAAATTTAGTTCGTTATTTCTGGCTAGAACGGTAGCGAAACTAGCAAGGCGAAGCAAGCACTGTTTGCGGAATCTTAAATCGTTTAATTCGGGCGTAAAGAGCTCAGTCAGCACAAAGGCCTGTTCGTTTATCCCTTGGGAGTAAAGGCTACTTTTTAATACCTAGCCATACCGTAACAATAGCACTCCCAAAACCAGTGCTATCGTTACGCTAGAGAGGGTCGCTTCGCGGGTGTAAATCTGAGCCAATTGTAGCTAAAACAAGCCGTCGATTTGCCCCGCCGCATTAATGCAAATTTGCTCAGCGGACGGGACGCTGGGCAGGCCGGGCATGGTCATTATTTCACCGCATATCACCACTACAAATCCGGCGCCTGCAGCTAGACGCACTTCACGCACTGGCAGTGAGTGATTGGTTGGGGCCCCGCGCAGGTTCGGGTCTGTCGAGAAACTGTATTGAGTTTTCGCCATACAAACAGGCAGATTGCCATAGCCTTGCTCCTCCCATTCTCTTAACTGGTCGCGAATTTTTTTGTCGGCCAGCACTTCATTGGCCCGGTAAATGCGTTTGGCTATGGTTTCTATCTTTTCAAACAAAGGCATTTCGCTCGGGTAAAGTGGTGCGAAGCTGGCCATATTGGCATCGGCTATTTGCGCTACCTTTTGCGCTAACTCGAGGCAACCTTTCGAACCCAATTCCCAGTGCTTAGATAAGATAGCCTCAGCGCCGTGTTCTGCTACGTATTTTTGAATTACTTGAATCTCCGCTTCGGTATCGGTCACAAAATGGTTGATGGCAACCACCACAGGCACACCAAACGATTTTAAGTTTTCAATGTGGCGGCCAAGGTTAGGGCAGCC
>CAYGNS010000406.1:0-1111 GCA_964351295.1 uncultured Gammaproteobacteria bacterium | reverse complement strand
TATAACGGTGCGGGCCTGGTTAGTGCAGCGCTGGGCGTCCGCCTTCGTGTTTTCCGTACCTAGATCTGCTTTTGCTACGCCGCCATTCATTTTCATAGCGCGTACGGTCGCCACCAAAACTACGGCACTCGGGGCGAGTCCCGCTTTACGGCATTTGATGTTCATGAATTTTTCGGCGCCAAGATCCGCGCCAAAGCCCGCTTCAGTCACGACATAATCCGCCAGTTTTAAGGCGGTTGTTGTGGCGATTACCGAGTTGCATCCATGCGCAATGTTAGCAAATGGACCGCCGTGTACAAACGCCGGATTGTTTTCCAATGTTTGCACTAGGTTGGGTTGCATCGCCTGCTGGAGCAAGACAGTCATCGCACCATCCGCTTTTAGATCACGGGCGTACACAGGCGTTTTATCGCGACGGTAAGCCACGATGATGGCACCTAGGCGCTCTTGTAAATCGGTGATGTCTTTCGATAAGCACAAAATAGCCATTACTTCGGACGCAACTGTGATATCAAAACCGGTTTGACGCGGTGCTCCATTCGCAACGCCACCGAGACTTGTAACAATGTCTCGTAGCGCACGATCGTTCATGTCCATTACCCGTCGCCAAGTAACGCGGCGGATATCGATATCAAGTGCATTGCCCCAGTAAATATGATTGTCGATCATAGCCGAGAGTAAATTGTGTGCTGAGGTGATCGCATGGAAGTCGCCCGTGAAGTGCAGGTTCATTTCTTCCATGGGCACAATCTGGGCATAGCCACCACCTGCGGCACCGCCTTTCATGCCGAAGCATGGACCTAAGGAGGCTTCGCGAATACAGACGGCTGTTTTTTTACCGATGGCATTTAGACCATCGCCGAGACCAACTGTAGTAGTGGTTTTACCTTCGCCCGCTGGGGTAGGGTTGATGGCGGTAACTAAAATAAGTTTGCCGTTAGGCCGTGCTTGCTGTTCCGCGATGAATTTGGCGCTGACTTTAGCTTTATCGTGGCCAAACGGGAGTAGATGATCCGAGGGAATCCCGAGTTTGGCACCAATCTCTTGAATGGGCAGCTTGTTTGCCTCGCGGGCAATTTCGATATCAGATTTGTAACCCATAGTTATCTCC
>CAYGNS010000405.1:0-3112 GCA_964351295.1 uncultured Gammaproteobacteria bacterium | reverse complement strand
GATGTCATCGAACTTGCGCAAAATGACATTGGGCAGATAGATCAAGTCGTCTAAATCGACAGCATTACAAGCCAGCAAATACCGTTCGTAGTCGGCATATACTTTGGCGGCCGCGACTTCGATCGGCGAGGTCATCGCTAATGCATGCGCTTGCTCGGGACTGACCAGATCATTCTTCCAATTGGATATTTGATTGCGCACACGTGCTACTAGGCCGTCGTCGTCAAGGTCCGCTTTGAGCAATTCCTTAACCACATGCAAGGAATCCTGTGGGTCAAAGATCGAAAAATTAGGGCTGCGCCCAGAGGCCGCGACTTCTTCTTTAAGCAGGGTCATCCCAAGCCGATGAAAAGTGCAAACCGTCAGACCTTTACACAGCGACGGATCTAATAATTCGCTCACGCGCTGCTTCATTTCGCGCGCGGCTTTATTCGTAAAGGTAACGGCGTAGATCGTGCGCGGATCAATCTGATGGTGGCTCAGCAACCACGCAATTTTAAAAGTAATCACGCGTGTTTTGCCGCTGCCAGCACCCGCCAACACCAGCATGGGTCGGTCGATTTGCTTAACCGCCTCGTATTGCTGCGGATTCAGTTGGCCAAAAATATTCAGGCCAGAAGACTTTGCTTTAGCTTTAGTCACACGCGTTTGAGGGAGGTTACAGAGCAGTACATTGATGCGGCGACGAAGTTTTGCGCCAGCGCGGAGTGTAACGCAATAAGCACAAGCAACTCTATTAAAACGTCCACAGAGGTGACACAGGTCACCGCTGCGACAAGTGACCCGGATTTAGCTGATGGCGTTGGCCATCCGCGCCGCTTTTACGGTGTTTTTCATCAACATCGCAACGGTCATAGGCCCAACCCCACCAGGCACAGGTGTTATAGCCCCAGCAACGGTTTTCACACCATCAAAATCCACATCACCCACTAAGCGATATCCGCGCGGGTCGTTGGCATCGTCTATTCGGTTGATGCCCACATCGATCACGGTTGCACCTGGCTTAACCATATGGGCTTTCACAAACTCAGGCACGCCAATCGCAGCAATAATAATATCCGCTTGCCGGGTAAACTCGGTAAGATCCCGCGTACCGCTGTGACAACAAGTAACCGTACAATTCGCTTTTTCGCCTTTTTGCACCAGAATGTTCATCATGGGTTTACCCACAATATTGCTGCGTCCAATAATCACCGCGTGCTGGCCCGACAAGTTCAAACCACTGCGTACAATCAGCTCAGGGATGCCGCTTGGAGTACACGGCGTTAAACAATCTAGGCCGATGCCCAATTTGCCCACATTAACGGGATGAAAACCATCCACATCCTTGGCGGGGTCAAGTGCTTCGATTACCCGGTCTTCGTTCATGTGCTTAGGCAAGGGCAACTGCACCAATATGCCGTGCACACTCGAATCTTGATTGAGCTGGGCAATTTGGCTTAAAAGCGCATCTTCGGATGAATCAGCCTCCATAGTGATTTTTATGGAGCGCACACCCACTTCTTCACAAGCGCGCACCTTGCTGCCCACGTAGGCTGTTGACGCTGGGTTGTCACCCACCAACACGACCGCCAGACAGGGCTCAATACCTTGCGCCTTTAATGCGTCGGCTTCAATTTTGGCTTCTTGTCTAATCTGTGCAGCAATTTGTTTGCCGTCAATTATCTTGGTCATCGTACTCTCGTTACATCGTTAGTAAATTGCAGACTCGCTTACTCGGTGTACCCGCCCTACTTGCGCGCCTTGGAGTAAAGCACTGCTTAAGTGCTTACTCTTTAGCCTGTTTACGTTGGTCGCGCTTCTCGAGGCGACGTGCAAAAAACAGGCCTAGCTCAAAGAGCAAACAAATAGGAACCGCCAACATGATTTGCGAAAAAATGTCCGGTGGCGTCATCAGCATGCCAATCACAAATGCACCAAGAATAATGTACGGGCGCTGCGTCGCCATCGTTTGTGTAGAAACGACGCCCATTCGCGCTAACAGCACGGTAGCAACGGGCACTTCGAAGGCCACTCCGAATGCAAAAAACAGTTTTAAAGCAAAGCTCATGTACGCGCTGATGTCCGTCATCACCGCCACCCCTTCGGGAGCCATGCCTATAAAAAAGCGAAAAATGATCGGAAACACCACGTAATAAGCAAAGAAGATACCTAGATAAAACAATAAGGTACTCGATACCACTAAGGGCAAGGCGATGCTCTTTTCGTTCTTATATAGCCCTGGCGCAATAAAGGCCCATACTTGGTATAAAACCACTGGAATCGCCAACGCAAAAGCGGTGGCAAAGGCAAACTTAAACGGTATAAAGAACGGCCCGTGCGGCTCAGTGGAAATCATGGTTCCACCTTGCGGCAAATTCGAGATCAACGGCTTGGCAAACCACTCGTAGAGCTCACTGGCAAACGGCACCATGCACATGAAAAGCACGAGCACTGCGCCTACGGCAATCAGCATCCGATTGCGCAGCTCGATTAAGTGCGACACAAAGGGTTCGGAAACGGGTTCCTCACGTTCTGTCGGTGGAGGGATCTTGTCCATAGAGTTTAACGAGTGCGTTGCAAGCTAAAGGGTTGGCCGGTACTAAGGCACAGACTAAAAAAATCTGATTTTAGCGCCAATTGGCTACGGGCTAAGTTAGGGTTAAAGGCGCAGACTATCGCGCTGAACTGAGTGACCTAGCTAGGGTCTAGTCAGGCTTTGCCGTATTTCGCTTAGCCACTTTTTTGCTGGTCTTCTTGCTACTTTTCTTGGCGACTTTTCGCACCGGCTTTCGCGTCGTATTCGCGCTCGCCGCATCCGCGGTTTTCGAAGCCACTTTCTGAGTAACTCGCTTGGTCGCTCGTTTCGTCACTTTAGGGGTAGCTTGCGAACCAGCAGAAGGCGTTGAGGGCGTACTACCGGCCGTTTTAGCACTATCGGTTTTAGTGCTCTCGGCCTGCGGTACAGGTTGGCTTGGAACGCCACGCACGGGTGCTGGCTGACCACTTTTTGCTGCTTTGCCGTTTTGAGCTGAATCGGCCAGTTCGCTACCAAACTGGCGCATATCGTTTTTAAAATCGCGCATCTCTTGCTGCGCGGCACGCAAATCAGCAAACGGCGTACCGTCTATCT
>CAYGNS010000404.1:0-3129 GCA_964351295.1 uncultured Gammaproteobacteria bacterium | reverse complement strand
ATGCCACACGTTCGACGTTGTTTTTTGCCAGCCTTTTGCCAGCTTTTTGCTCGTTAATTAATAATTACAAGAGAGCTGCGTAACCCTTAAACAATGGTTAAGTAATAACAATGATCACGCCCTCAATCTGTACCCACCCGCCTAGTATAAGCCATGCGAACTCGACCGTGCGGCACAGAGTTAGTTGTTCGGCGTAACCCGCTCCACTAAGCGCGGTACGGCCTCTACGCCCAAAACCTCATTGATTAATAACTTGGTTTGGGCACCCAACTCGGCGTCAGCGGACAAACCAAAACGACTCTGCAACGCGAGCAATTTTTGCGCAGTGTCGGCATCAAACTCATCACTACTCGGTGCCAACAAAGATGGCATCCCCAGCGCGCGTAGGGCCAAATCGATACGTTGCTTAGCCTGCAATACGGCCGCGCCCGAGTCGCCCATAACCCAAGTGGCATCATCAAACCCACTATACCGCCAGAGCGCCACCGAGTCACCGTTCCACAGCGCCTCAAATGTTGCCCGCCCAACCACTACCGCACGGTCCCCGATCAACAATTGCACACTGTCGTCGGTCAGTCCCCGCACAATCGCTCGGTGCAAAGTATCATCCACTGACATCACTACAATGCTGGGACGGTTATACACCAACAGCTCGGCCCAGCTCGCCACATCCAAACAACCTAAACCTGCACTGTCGAGCACACGACAATACGGTTCCAACACAGGTTCTGCAAACTCATAACCCCATAGCGCCGCAAGGCGCTGAAACGCTTGGCTGCGCGTCGTTAAGTTAGCGCTGGTCGCCAACAAATCGCGTAGCGCCGAAGCGTCCATCACGTCCCCGGCAAACCAGGCCGGTGCCAACGCGGAGAATGGCTCAATTGGCAAAGGACGCAACCGCTCCTCGGCTGGGAGTGTATCGGAAGGGTCCAAATATTCGAGGGATTGCCGCGCAGAGCCAAGCGCCTCGGTAGTATTGCTTGCAGGTGTTGACTCAACGGCTGAAGGCGACTCACTGGTGCTTACTGGCGCTTGTTCGACCGCATCCTTTGCAGCATTATCAGGGTTCATCAGCGGCGCGGTTGCTACCGTGCCCGCAGTGCCGCCTCCGTCCACCCGCTCTGCTGTGGAGTCTGGTAAATGTGCTGGCGCGCCTACGAATAACCACCACAACAAAGCATTCAACAATACGAGAGTACCCGCAAGCAGCCACCATCGTGACGGAACAAGGGGCATGAGCCGAGCAAGCCATGCGGGGCGCCGCACCGCACTCGGCAACAGCACCTCGGACGCAGCCGTTCGAACCATAGCGGCATCAACCCAACGACTGCTCAGCGCATACGCCGTGAGCATGCTGTGGTCGGCTAACACGTTGATACGCCTTGGGATACCTTCGGTCGCTTTGCGCAGCTGATCGATCGCTTGACGGGTAAAAACAGGCTGACGACATCCCGCTACCGACAAACGTCGATTTAGATAGGCTTCAATGTCACCGTCCTTTAAAGCGCCAAGATGATACCGAGCGGTTACGCGCTGTGCGAGCTGACGCATATCTTGACGCCACAAGATGTCGTTTAGTTCGGGCTGACCGATCAAAATAATTTTGAGCAACTTGGTTTTGGTTGTTTCAAGATTGGTGAGCAAACGAATTTGCTCTAAGACATCGCGGCTGAGTAACTGAGCCTCGTCAATAATGAGTACGGTTTGGCGATTGCGCGCAAAGCTGGCAAGCAAACGCGTGTTAATTCGATCTAATAATTTTTTTTGCGAATCTTTGTCAGAATACCGCACCTTGAGTTCGTCACAGAGCGACTGCAGCAGCTCCAGCTCATCAAGGTTAGGGTTAAGAATAAGCGCGACGTCAGTATTCTCTGGCAAGTCTTGCAACAACGTTCGACACAAAGTGGTTTTGCCCGTTCCCACTTCCCCGGTTAACACAATAAAGCCACCGCCCTGGCTCAGGCCATACGACAAATGCGCCATGGCTTCCTTATGCGACTGACTCATGTACAAGTACTGAGGATCAGGCGCAATCGAAAATGGTCGCTCCGTCAATCCAAAAAATTCTTCATACATGCAAGAAACCTATCGCCGCTAAACGACGCTGATTAAACCAAAAAGAAATTGCTGCACAGAGTTTGATCATGGCAAAACTCGCCGCGCACGACAAGCCAACAACCACTGACATTAACCTACTTTAAGCTAACTGCAGCGAGCGGGTCAGCGTTTAGCCCCTAGTGGGACATTAACGGCCGTGAATGCTATGCACATCACGGGCCGAGTGGGCTAGGCGCTCGAATAATCCGTCGCCGCGGCCGCCCAGTATGTGGCCTATCTCATATAGCGCGCCCATTTCGGCCTGTTGGCGCAGCAAATCGTCAACCTCGACCTCCATGGGTACGGTATAGCACAAAGTTGCTAGTTGTTTAGACATAAGCGCTTGCTCGTAATGGGGCGCGAGCTTGGTGCGCAGCGTTTTAGCACCACGGATCGGTAGCTGTGCAAGCCCATCAAGATTCGCGTATACCGCTTCGATGTTGGTGTATTTATCAAGCAACGCCACCGCCGTTTTTGGGCCGATGCCAGGCACACCCGGGATATTGTCAACGGCATCGCCACACAGCCCTAGATAGTCCTGAATAGCCGATGGTGGCACGCCAAACTTCAGCATCACGCCCGCACTGTCTAAGCGCTGATCGCGGGCAAAATCCCACCAAAAATCGCGCGCTTGCAACAACTGAGTTAGGTCTTTGTCGCCACTAACTACGGCCGTTCTAAAGCCTTGCCCACGCATGTGCTGACTCAGCGTGGCGATCAGGTCATCCGCCTCGTAGCGACTAGAACCAATACAGTAAAAACCCGCGGCCTGAGCCAATTTGCGACACCATTCAAACTGCACCTTAAGTTCCGCTGGAGGTAGTTCGCGGTTCATCTTATATTGCGGGTAAATGTCATTGCGAAATGAGGTAGTAAGGCTTTCGTCGAACGCGACAGCCACATGCGTCGCGCGACTGCGCTCGGCGAACTCGGCCAAAAACCGCATAAAACCGTAAATGGCATTGATCGGTTGACCTTGGGCGCCGCGCAAGCTATCGGGCACCGAGAACCAAGCTCTAAAAATATAGATAC
>CAYGNS010000403.1:0-3136 GCA_964351295.1 uncultured Gammaproteobacteria bacterium | reverse complement strand
GTTGAAGAGGCCGTTAAAGGCAGCGATGTAGATGACATCAATGCAAAGGTGCAAACCCTGATGGAAGCCAGTCATAAGTTGGCCGAAAAAATGTACGCCGACGCCAGTGCGTCTGAAAGCGCGGGGAACGCCAATGACAATACTGATGACAACATCGTTGATGGCGAGTTTGAAGAAGTTAACGACGATAAAAAAGCCTAAGTAACGCCAGTGCTATCGTAGGCATGTGTGAACATGCCTACGGGCCGAGGCTGGTTGTACAATTAATAGACTAGTTTAGTGTTGAGTAGTGGGAGCTTCGGCTCCCTTTTGTAGATATAAGTGGAATTAAATTATGGCAAAACGCGACTATTACGAAGTTCTGGGAGTGAGTAAGTCGGTTGATGCGGCGGAGCTGAAGAAGGCCTATCGGCGCTTGGCGATGAAGTATCATCCTGACCGTAACTCAGAAGATCAAGACGCGGCCACTAAATTTAAAGAGGCGAAGGAAGCCTACGATATCCTCTCCAATGCTGAAAAGCGTGCTACCTACGATCAATTTGGTCATGCCGCTTTCGAAGGAGGCATGGGTGGCGCGGGAGCCGGCGGTTTTGGTGCTGGCGCGGGTGGCTTCGGCGACATCTTTGGCGATGTGTTTGGCGATATTTTTGGGGGAGGCTCGAGCCGCCAACGTCAACGCCGAGGCGCTGACTTGCGTTATAACCTAGAGCTGAGTTTGGAAGACGCGGTGCGTGGCACCGAGGTGAATATTACTGTGCCACGCATGGCATCGTGTAAAACGTGTTCGGGCAGTGGGTCTAAACCTGGGTCGACTCCTAAGCAATGCGGCACGTGTCATGGGCAAGGCCAAGTCCGTATGCAGCAAGGCTTTTTCTCGGTACAGCAAACCTGTCCGCAGTGCCAAGGTCAAGGCACCATTATCTCTGACCCCTGTGGCGACTGTCGTGGCCAAGGGCGCGTTAAAGAAAGCAAAAAACTGTCCGTTAAGATTCCTGCTGGTGTTGACGAGGGCGATCAAATTCGCCTTTCCGGTGAAGGCGAAAGCGGTGGAGTTGGGGGCGTGAATGGAGACCTTTATGTATCGGTTTCGATCAAACCCCATGCGATATTCAAGCGTGAAGGCGTCGACTTAACGTGTACTGTGCCGATCTCATACGCATCACTGGTGCTGGGTGGTGAACTCGAAGTGCCCACACTCAACGGTCGCGCTAAGCTCAAGATTCCAGCTGGAACGCAATCAGGAAAAATGTTTAGATTGCGCGGTAAAGGTGTTAAAAACGTGCGGAATGCCGGATTTGTCGGTGACCTTTATTGCCAAGTGCAAGTCGAAACACCGGTCAACCTGACCAAGGAACAACGCGATTTGATTCAAAAACTGGACGAAACCCTGCAGGCTGGCGGGAGCAAACATAGCCCACAAGAATCGTCTTGGACGGATCGAATTAAGACCTTCTTTGACGATTTAGTTGCCTAAGCGTTGCTCCAATAAGGCGTTTTTGGCATGAGCAAAGCACCGCAGCCTTCACTACCATTAGCCGAGCAATCGCGGGTGATAGAAATGGCGTGGGAAGACCGCACCCCTTTTGAGGCGATACAAAGCCTCTACGGGTTAAGCGAACCACAGGTGATTAAATTGATGCGTCATGCTTTGACGCCGCGCTCCTTTGAGTTATGGCGCCAACGAGTGAGCGGCCGAGTCACTAAGCACCAAGTCAAGCGTGGCTTCGTGGTGGGTCGGGCCTATTGCCCCACTCAATATAAGCGCTGACTCATTGGTAATAGTCATTTAGACGTTAACTACGCAGTTAAACGTTTAGCGTATAGCAGGGCGTGTAGGTTCCCTTGAGCTTCATTCTTCGTTGCTCAACAAATTCGGTCAGCAACGTATCCATCGCGGCCATTATTTTAGGTTCGCCATTGAGTTGAAATGGACCATGCTCGGCGATCGCCGCAATGCCCTGCGGCTTTACATTTCCAGCGACAATCCCCGAAAAAGCTTTGCGTAGATTTGCCGCAAGTTGCTGTTTGGGTTGATTAGTACCTAGATTGAGCTCACTCATGTTGGCGTGCGTTGGCACAAATGCTTCTTGCAAGTCGGGTTCTATTCTTAACGACCAGTTGAAAAAGAACGCATCGTCTAAGGCTTTGCGATTACGCTCCACCGCGCGGATGTTTTCGTTCATCTGTTGCGCCACCTTGATAGGGTCGTCGATGATCACCTCATACAGATTCGTGGCTTCCTTGCCCAACGTGGCCGCAATAAAGTTGTGCATGCTATTGAAGTAGGCAGCACTTTCTTGAGGGCCAGTAAAAATTACAGGTAAGCGTACGTGTGCGTTGTCGGTGTGTAGCAAAATCCCCAAGATATAGAGAATTTCTTCGGCGGTACCCGCGCCACCTGGAAATACCACAATTCCGTGCGCCATCCGCACAAATGCTTCGAGCCGCTTTTCGATGTCGGGCATGATAATCAACTCGTTAACAATGGCATTGGGGGCTTCTGATGCAATAATTCCGGGCTCGGATATACCGATATAGCGCGGCTCCATTACGCGTTGCTTGGCATGGGCAATATTAGCCCCCTTCATAGGGCCTTTCATTGCGCCAATGCCGCAACCAGTGCAGATATCCATGCCCCGCAGTCCGAGGCGATAGCCCACCTTTTTACTGTAGTCGTATTCGATCGTGTTTATGGAATGGCCGCCCCAGCACACAACTAGATTGGGGCGAAGACGAGGACGCAGCGCACCCGCATTGCGTAGTGTCTTGAATACCATGTCCGTAATGGTTTCGCCATGCGCTTCCCAAATTTTGACTTGGTCACGCAAGTAAACGATGTCGCGCAGCACCGAGAATAGGTGATCTCGAATGCCTACAATAATCTTGTTGTCGACAAACGCATTATCTGGCGCGTTGATCAGTTTTAATTTAATGCCCCGACACGTACTGATTAATTCAACGTCAAAATTTGCATGTTTGGCGAGTAACTCGTGTCCATCATCGCTGTCGGCCCCAGTGCACAAGACGGCCAACGCGCAGTTACGAAATAGCGTGCGATAGATGTCATCGCTGGTAGAGTGCAGCAGCTGAAGTTCGGTTTTGGTGAGTAAGTCGAGCTGTCCCTTCGGGGTGATAG
>CAYGNS010000402.1:0-3138 GCA_964351295.1 uncultured Gammaproteobacteria bacterium | reverse complement strand
ATCCATATCAACGCGAATGTCGCTCCCCAGGGGGGCGTGGCTCCCCAAAGTGAACCGTAAGGCATCGGGACCTAGGGGGGCAATGCCATCTGGAAACGCTTTACGCGTTGCTTGTTCAATTTTCTTCGCCATCTGCGGCTGCATTAATGCCGCTGTGCGCTTGGCCACCAAGTCTTCTAGGCTTATCCCGTCAATCAAATCCAGAGGGTCGAGCACGTTGCCTTTCGATTTAGACATTTTGTGGCCTTCGTGATCGCGCACCAAGCCGTGGATATAAACTTCTTTAAACGGAACTTGTCCCGTGAATTTCAGGCCAAACATTATCATCCTGGCAACCCAAAAAAAGATAATGTCAAAGCCGGTAACCAAAACATTAGTCGGGTAGTACTTGCTCAGCTCTGGGGTTTGTTCGGGCCATCCCAGCGTTGAGAAAGGCCATAGAGCTGATGAAAACCACGTGTCTAGCACATCTTGGTCTTGCTCTAGCTCAGCGTCGGCACCGGCTTGTTGCTGCGCTTGCTCACGCGTTTTAGCGACATAGACTTTGCCATGCTGGTCATACCACGCTGGAATTCGGTGTCCCCACCAAATTTGCCGAGAAATGCACCAATCTTCGATATTGTGCATCCATTCAAAGTAAGTATTGCTCCAATTCGCCGGCACAAACGTAATCTGGCCGTCCTCCACAACCTTAATCGCTTCGGCCGCTAGTGGTGCTACTTTGACATACCACTGATCCGTTAAAAATGGCTCAATGACTGATCCGGATCGATCACCCCGGGGCACCGTTAACTTATGGTCTTGAATTTTCTCTAAGAGACCAAGCGCATCAAAGTCAGCTACGATCTGTTTGCGCGCCTGAAAACGGTCCATGCCATCGTAAGGACTGCCGGCTAGGCAGATAGTGGCGTCTTTATTGAGGATGTTCAGCATGGCTAGCTGATGACGTTTGCCGACTTCATAGTCGTTAAAATCGTGCGCAGGTGTAATTTTAACGCAGCCCGAGCCAAACTCTGGGTCTACGTATTCGTCAGCGATAATCGGTATTTGCCGTCCTGTTAGGGGCAAGTTTATCTGTTGACCGACTAAATGAGCATAGCGCTGATCGTCTGGATGCACGGCCACGGCCGCATCACCCAACATTGTTTCAGGGCGGGTAGTGGCCACCACCAGATGCTGGTTGCTGTCGGCAATGGGGTAACGCAAATGCCACAGAAAGCCATTTTCTTCGGTGGGTTCAACTTCAAGGTCTGAAACGGCCGTTTCCAGTACTGGGTCCCAGTTTACTAAGCGTTTGCCGCGATAAATAAGCCCATCGTTAAATAGACTGACGAACACTTCTTGCACCGCCGCGGACAAGCCTTCGTCCATGGTGAAACGCTCGCGAGACCAGTCAATCGCCGCGCCCATGCGTCTGAGTTGCTGGGTTATGCGCCAGCCTGACTCAGCTTTCCATTCCCATACTTTATCAATAAATTGTTCACGCCCGAGCTCGTGACGACTCTTACCTTGTTGGGCGAGCTGCCGTTCTACCACCATCTGCGTGGCAATACCGGCGTGGTCCGTACCCACTTGCCAAAGCGTTTGGTCACCTTTCATCCGATGGTAACGCACAAGCAAATCCATCACTGTGTTGTTAAACGCATGCCCCATGTGCAAGCTACCTGTGACGTTAGGAGGCGGGATCATTAAGCAAAACGCCTGCTCAGCTGGACGAGCAGCAAAATTGTGCTGAGCTTCCCACCGCTGGTAGATGGTCTGCTCTATGTCAGCTGGGTTGTATTGTGGATTCAAAGTGTTGGTCATGCTGATGCGATGCTTAAATGTTTACAGTAATACAATTCTTAAAGAATCGGCTCTTTAAGAATAAAGTGAAAATCTAGTGGGCAAGCGCGAATTATACGCGAGTAAGGCAGGCAGGGGCGTGCCTTCTGTGCTGATTTACCTGACTAAATCTGTGCTGCGGGGTTTATATAAGCGCTTGGCTACGCGCTATAACTCCAGCGTATGAGTTGACACTTTAAAGCCCTCGCCTTGGTAGTGCTTGTAGCGACTGCGCGCCAGTTGCTTAGCGTCTTCGTCTGCTTCTACAATTTCGGCGACACGCTCGAAGTGGTGGCTATAGAGTGGCACTTCACTCGCCAAATTTATCATCACTGCAAACTCGTTTTGCAAAATTTGCGGGCTCACCGAGAGCGCATCACCAATCACCACAAACTCCAATCCTTGCGCATAGAGCTCGCTAACCATAGCTGGGCTCGTAAATTGGTCAATGCGTTCGTGAGCTAAAAAACTAGTATTGCGGAATGACCACATGATGTGTGACAAGTGCTCGCTTTGCTCCTTGGAGTCAGTGATGATTAAAACGTGCTTTTTGAGCCGACTGACCTTATTGGCCAGCCGACTCGCAAGTTTGTATTTGGCATCGCGTAAGCGGTTTGCAATTAAATAGAAATCAACCTGCTTTTTACTCATGGCTAGGCGGCTTTAATTGGGCAAGCCAGTAAGGTTACTGTTGATTGAGCAAATACTGCGTCAAAATGGGCACTGCGCGGCCTGATGCTCGTTTACCCACTGCGCCACCCCATGCCGTGCCGGCTATGTCGAGATGGGCCCATTTAAAGTTTTCCGCAAAATATGACAAAAAGCAGGCTGCGGTAATAGTGCCCGCAGTGGGGCCACCAATATTCGCTAGGTCGGCATAATCAGATTTTAATTGTCGTTTGTACGTTTCTTTAATTGGCAGTTGCCAAGCAAAATCCAAACTTTGCTCACCGGCAGCGAGTACTGCATCTATCAATTCCTGATTGTTACCCATGACACCGGCGGTTTGATGACCTAACGCGACAATAACCGCTCCTGTGAGTGTGGCGATATCGATCACAGACTGCGGTTTGAAACGTTCGGTGTAAGTTAGTGCGTCGCATAGTAATAGTCGGCCTTCGGCATCTGTGTTCAGAATCTCGATGGTACGACCAGCCATACTTGTCACCACATCGCCAGGTTTATTCGCTAACCCGTCCGGTAGGTTCTCTGAGCTCGGTATTACGCCCACTACATTAATCGGCAATTGCATTTGCGCAACCGCCAGTAACGTGCCGAACACACTGGCAGCACCGCACATGTCGTATTTCATTC
>CAYGNS010000401.1:0-3144 GCA_964351295.1 uncultured Gammaproteobacteria bacterium | reverse complement strand
AAGTTCTGCCCACATTGAGCGCGTGCCTAACAGTCGTCACGCTGAACTAAGCAGCTCGGTACTTGGTATTCCCGCGGCCATGGTGGATCTGCAAGAATACCCAGATTTTGGCTATTCACAGGCTCTGCGTTTAGTGCAGACACTACCACAGGGACAATACTTTCTACGATGGATAGACGCGAGTGGGAATGAGCTGGCGTGTCAGTTGGTAACGACCAAAGAAGCCACGCAAGGATCGAACACCCCCGCCGTCTTCCCCGCGAAGGCGGGAGGCATGGGTTAGCTCCTCATTCGTCATCCCCGCGGAGGCGGGGATCCAGGTTTTGGCTTGCGGCTAGGCCGTAAGTGCAAACGTACATTTGCGGCAAATGAAATCATCTGGTGCTTCCTCAATCCCATAGGCCCAGCGACGAAATTGTGCCATTTGGCTTCCTGACATAACCTCTTCAATCGTTTGCGTATTAAGATCGCCCACCACATATTGTTCGTAGTAATCTTGGCAACATAATACGCACTGTCCAGAAGCGTTAATATGTAGATGCTGTAAAGGTCGGGATCCGGTTTGCTCGCAGCCTGCTAATTTGCGATGAGGCGTATCGACTTGTTGTAACACGTTAATGCGACCCGAACGCCAGTCTACTCTGAAGCGAATCACCTCAAAGTTGCTTCCAGCATAGCGCGCTGTAATTTCAGCAAAAGCCGTGTCGTGTGCTGCGTCGTCTTCGCCTAACACCACAATGCGTAGCTGCTTTGCCAACGGCTTGTCGGCAATGTAGTCCAAGTTTCGAATGATCACGTTCAGGTGCTGAGCTTGTCTATCCTGATTAAACTTTATTGGGTCTAGGCTAGAAAGATTAATGCATAGATACTCAAGTGGTCCACCACTGAGCAGCGAATCTACTGTGCTAGGATTTAAACCCGACCCGTTGGAATTCACCGCCACTTTCAGCCCGAGTTGCTGCAGCACGCGCACATACTCGACAAAGTTTGGATCGATACTCGGCTCGTTGTAGCCATTTAGAAACACACCTTCGATACCGGTGTATTGCTCAGCGAGCTGCTGGGTTATGTTTGCAAACAGAGCCTTCGGCATAAACTCGCGTTCCCGCGTATGCACGGAAACCGGGCAAAAAGTGCATTTATGGTTGCACATGGTATGCGTCTCGATCGACACGTATTTTAGTAAGTAACTGTTTGCTAGATCGCGCGGCGTTGATGTTAGCCACCCTAGTGCTAGCAAAGCGTGCTGATCAGGTTGGGCAATCTCGATGTTTTCGATAGCAGCGGCGCCACGTAGATTCTTTAAGATCGCGAAGTTCGGGTCAGCTTCGCTTACGCGCAAATCAGTCAGCGGGTTATAGATTTCTGAATCGCGAAAATGCAGGAAGGGGTTGAGCTGCAACGTTGGCTTAATCATCGTGGATAGAGAGTGTACGAGACGATGTCACGACAATAGCAAAACCCGATTTTAAAACAAACACATTGCTTGGATATCGAGTCGCGTCAAATGTGGCAACGACAGCGTCCTAGCGTAAGGCGGCAACGTTATCCCCGCCGCCTCGCTCGTCGTCATCCCCGCGAAGGCGGGGACCCATTACCTAGCAATGTACGTGAAAATGGACCCCCGCCTTCGCGAGGGTGACGTTCTACTACAAACATGGATCTCCGCTTTCGCGGGGATGACCATCGGGCGCGGGAATGACATCCCTGGCAATTTACGGATGCCAGCGACCGTTACTTATCCCACAGTGATTCCAACTCTTCGAGTGACTTGCCTTTAGTCTCGGGCAAATAGCGCCAGGCAAAGATAAACGCGAGCACGCAGAACCCCGCAAAGATAAAGTAGGGCAACGCGCCGTTAAAGGAATCTTGATTAATCCCGCTGCGATTAATTAGTGGGAAGCTGTTAGCCACTAAACCGTTAAACAACCACTGTGCCCCCACGGCCACGGCCATACCTACACTGCGCGCGCGGTTGGGGAACATCTCGGAGATTACCACCCATACAATCGGGCCCATAGACATTGCGAACGAACCTACAAACGCAAGAATGGCGATCAACGACAACACGCCCAGCGTTTGTGCGTAGATTGTATAACCCAACACGCATAGGCTCACCACCATACCCGCCGTACCGATAAGATAGAGTGGCCGACGTCCCCAGCGATCAACTGTGAAGATGGCTACAAACGTAAACGCTAAATTTACGCCACCCAACCAAAGCTGTTGTTTAAGTGCGTCTTGCGGTCCGTAACCTAGCGCATTACTAAAAATTTCAGCGCCATAATAAAGGATGGCGTTGATACCCGATGTTTGTTGAAACACCGATAGCAGTACACCAATCAACGTCGCCATGGCTAAGCCACCCACTAAAAGCGCCTTCATGGGAATTTGCTTTTCTTGCACCGATTGTTTGATCTCAGCCGCTTCAGCTCTTGCAACTGTTTCTGAACCGGTGAGTTGTCGTAACGTGTGCAGCGCCTCTTCTTCGCGACCTTTTAGCACTAACCACCGTGGGCTTTTAGGCACAAAAAAGAGCATCACAAAAAACAGCAGGGCAACCGGCAGTTCAGACCAGAACATCACGCGCCAGCCAGTGGTTAGGTTGTATTGGTACGCCTCGCCGAGTTGCGCCTCGCTCATAATGGCCGCATCACCGCCACCAATAAAATAAGTAGCCAAGAACACCACAAAAAAACCTAAGACGATAGCCAACTGGTACAACGAGACCATGCGTCCCCGATGTGCAGGGGGCGACACTTCGGCGATATACATGGGTGCCGCCATCGAGGCAAAACCAATCCCTACGCCACCTACAATACGATAGAACACCAGCTCGGTGAGCGAATCGGCGATGCCTGAACCCCAAGCGGACACCGAAAACAACACAGCGGATAACAACAGGGTATTTTTTCGACCTAACGAACGCGTTAACCATCCTGCTATAAGCGCGCCGAATAAACAGCCATACAGAGCGCTGCTCACCGCCCAACCTTGTTCGCCGGGAGATAGATCAAAGTAGTCGGTAAAGAATAACTGGCTGCCACCAATTACACCCGTATCGTAACCAAACAAGAAACCGCCAATGGCGGCCACTGAGGCAATTCTCACTATGGAGATTTGTTTTACATCGCTCATTACTGC
>CAYGNS010000400.1:276-3150 GCA_964351295.1 uncultured Gammaproteobacteria bacterium | reverse complement strand
GCTCTATAAAGTCGATGTGTTTGCATATTCCCCCCCGGAAAAATTAGACACTAATAAACAACTAAAGCATTTACTCACTCACATTGATTTATGCGTTTAAATGAATTTAAGCAAATTTTGACCTCAGTTCAAAACAAAAATCAACGAAAGGCTAGTTTTGGCAGGTTTGCGCAATTAGCAAACAACAACGACTGAGCGGCAGATTTGCCATGCGCTCAACGCCTAGACCCCACTTGTCCATCAAGCTATTCTTACTCGTATGTGATGCGTAATCAAAAAGCAAAGCTGTTTAAATAACGATGTCTCAATAATGAAAACTCGAAATGCAGTGCACGCTGCAACAATCGAGCACTCAGCCTTACTAAAAAAAAGGAGCAACGATGTTAAGAACAATAAAAATCGTATTAATCGTATGTGTTGCCGCCTGGGGATTTTTGGGCGCGGCTCATAACCTTATTGACTGGCGCGGTACCCTAGACGCAGTGGGTGCAGCAACTTCAATGGCTACCTTTGAAGGCGGAGCAGACCGCTGGCAAGCTACGACCAATGGCACGGTTATATGGGCGGGCGCTCTAATGATTATGCTGTTAAAAGTAATCTCTGCCTGTCTCTGTACCGTTGGCGTGGGCAAAATGTGGCAGGCGCGCACGGGTAATAGCCTAGACTTTCACGCTGCAAAAGACTATGCGTTAGCAGGATGTGGTGTTGCCATGATTCTGTTGTTCGGCGGCTTTGTGGTCATCGGCGAGTCGTGGTTCGAAATGTGGCGCTCGGACATCTTGCGCGACCTCTCGCTACAATCGGCGTTTCGCTACGGCGCAATGATTACCTTAATCGCCCTGTTTGTGGGAAGCCGCGAACCTGATGAATCCCGATAAGCAAAGCGCCTAGCGGTTTCTGTCATTCCCGAGTAGTCCGGAAGCGTCACCTGCGCTGGTAAGACGGCGGAAATGACCGATCGGTGCCAACCATTACCAGCGGGCGATTCGTTGCATTTCTACTACGCGAATACTCTGCAATACCAGCGCTTCGAAGATGTCCTCTAAATTGTCGTTATGCGCCGCTATGCCCGGCAACGAAAGGCTCGCTTCGGTAAAAAACCTTGCTCGCTCACCGTCTAGCCACGCATCTTGCCACCAAGCTACAATGCTCGCTCTTGCGATCCTAAATCGCTCGTTCGTTGGAATGCGATCTTTCTTATCTAAATTGATCTTGGCGGTAGTGGGTAGTAAGTTCCATAGATCGTTATTGGGCCAACGCGCAAACGGTAAGCAATGATCAATATGGTAGTTTTCTTTTAGGCGTTGCGCACTCCAAACGCAATTCACATTTTTAGTTTGTTTGATCGCCTCTACTCTCTGCCTTGCCAATCGAGTTGTGCGTTCGGCTTCTTGCCATTCGAGTCGCTGTAATAGTTCGTGTTTGGCCCAACTCTGATTATTTCTAAAGTCCTTCATCACCTGCGCCCACTCATTCAAAACTACCGGCTCGATCCAGCACGCGTATTGCGTCATTAAATCCCATATATTGAGCGGTAAACTGAACTCGCCGTAGCTGCATAAACTTTTAAAATCCAAATACAACGAGTCTAACTGCGTAGGGGTGCGGGCAATCTCAACTTCAAATATCTGATTAGCCGAGCCCGGAAACGTGGGGTAACGGGCCGGCATTTTTTTAATGGTTTTTGCGATATCTTTTAAAGTATTGTGCAAAGCTGACGCGTCCGCACCACTAAACAAATTACCGATCGAAAAATCGATGGGTGCAAAATTATGTGATTGCTCCCACCCATGCTCCTGCACAAAACCAAGCCCAGCATTTGGGTTACTGCTTTGCTGAATGTTCTCATCCAGCATCGCTTTGTATTGCCGTGCCCAGTACAGCGCCACCAAACCCAAAGGCAATATCGCTCGTTGCTCTTCGCGGCGCACTACCGCGCCTGGGTGACCATCGGCTATGCGCAGCAAAGTGCGCACCAAGGCCAGCTTGTAGGTAGAACTTTTGGCGTCGTTAATTAAGATATTGCGAACAACTGGAAACGCGCCGCTACCATCATCGGGCAGCTGCATCACCACTGTTTCCCAATACACTTGCGCTCGGTTCAATGTATCTTCATCGGGCTGAGCATGTCGCATGCTTAGGCCAAACTGTTGAGCAAAGCCGTTTAACTCGTCGGTGGATACGGTAAACATTTCGCGCTCGTCGGCGTTGGGGCCGTGCCTAAGCGAGATAACCAAATAGCCATTGGGTTTAAGTAAGTTAGCGAGTTTTCGAAAAGCACGCTCTCGCTGAGATGGCGGGATATGCATCCAAACAGCACTGAGTAGAATGAGATCAAACCGCAGCTGCAGGCCATTAACATGAGCGAGCTCCGGCAAGCTATCTGAAACCCATTGCACATTGTCGTCTTGCGTGTACTCTTTGCCGAGTTGCAGGAGAGATGCAGCGGGCTCTACGGCAATGATCTCTAAACCCTGCTGCGAGAAAAATTTCGCATCTCGACCAACCCCTGCGCCTACATCTAACACCACACCAGCAGCGGGCAAAAAGTCCTTCAACCACGCTTTGTGCACCTCCTGTGCAGTGGTCGAAAGATACTGCTCTTGAAAAGCCGTAGCATTATTGTTGTAGCAGTTTAGGGTTTTGGCGCTCACCGAAGGTCCTCGTTACAACTGTTTATCACTAGCTCGCGGTCGGCGACTTACCTGAATCGCCCAGAGCGCCAAGCGTCATCAAACGCCTTTTTAGCCCGAGCATTTTGATTGCCGCATTCAATCATGTGTTCTTCTGACTTAAACGACAAACAATCTTCTGGTACTTGATAAAACGCGGCCCAAGCCAATTGTTTGCGTTTTTCGATATCCTCTCTAGAAA
>CAYGNS010000400.1:0-266 GCA_964351295.1 uncultured Gammaproteobacteria bacterium | reverse complement strand
TTCCTGCATCACTCGCGTGCTTTCACTTATCTGATAATTCTGATACGCGCGTGCAACCAAAACAAGGATCAACACGGCAAGCAGAATTCCAGCGGCAATTTTAAGAACGAGTTCCATCGGCGAGCTCGGCAAATTTTAAAAACTATGGAAGTTGGCAGTGAGTATAACTTGGCTACAGTGCCAAAATGCCCCTTTCTTGCTACGTTGCCGACCACACCCTCAACTCACACTTATCAGATCTTTCGCTCGTTTGATTAGTATTTAAG
>CAYGNS010000399.1:0-3152 GCA_964351295.1 uncultured Gammaproteobacteria bacterium | reverse complement strand
CCAGAACTGCTTTTCCAGAACTACTTCTTTTTCCAGAACTACTTCTTTAGTGGCGCAAGTACCATCACCATTTGGCGGCCTTCGAGCTTTGGAAACTGCTCTACGCCACCGATGTCTTCTAAGTCGGTCTCGATCCGCTTGAGCAGTTCGATACCTAACTCTTTGTGTGCCATTTCGCGACCCCGAAACCGGATGGTCACTTTAGTTTTGTCGCCTTCGTCGAGAAATTCGCGCAATTTGCGTAATTTGATATTGTAGTCACCAATATCGGTACCGGGTCGAAACTTAATCTCTTTTACTTGGATTTGCTTTTGGTTTTTACGCGCTGCCGCTTTACGCTTGCTGTCTTCGTATAAAAACTTACCGTAGTCCATAACGCGGCATACGGGCGGGTCCACATTGGGTGAAATTTCGACTAAATCAAAACCGGACTCTTCGGCCAAGCGCAATGCGTCAGCAATGCTCAAAATTCCGGCTTGTTCCCCGTCTGCACCAATAACTCTGACCTCAGGGGCCTTGATGTCATTGTTAATGCGTTGCTGTTTCTTGATGGCTATGGTGATACCTCATTAATTTTCTCAATACTGCATCAAACCATGATCCTATTAAGGTCCCTAGTCTGAATCCCGTGCTTCTGCCCCTAGATTGACTGCCTTGTAAAGTTAGGCAACCTCTAAGAGCAACTGCATGCGTGGTCTTAAGCACGCTTTTCTCTTACTCGACGAATACTTAATCTGGTAGACGCGATTGGATTTGAACCAACGACCCCCACCATGTCAAGGTGGTGCTCTAACCAACTGAGCTACGCGTCTAAAATTAGGATGCGGACAATATCAAACACCCATGGTAGTTTCAACAAATTTTGGCGACTAAAAGCCTTTGTTTTTTCTCAGAATTTCGCATTTTTGACACATTTTTTTACATCCTCACACACTATTGTAAAGAGTAGTCGTTAATAATACTCCAAGGCGCCAGGGTGCGTTCCAACTAAAATCTTCAACCAGGAGTCAAGACCATGGATATTATGCAGTTAGCGACGCAGGTGCTTGCGTCTAAATTAGGTAATTCGGCAAACACCAACGATGCATTGCTGCAGTCGGTGATCGGCAACTTATTAGGTGGATCAAACAATCAAGGAATTGACTTAGGTGCCATCGTGGGCAGTCTGCAAGGCGGGGGCCTCGCCGATATCGCCGAATCCTGGCTCAGTGATGGCGACAACGCAGACATCGCGCCATCACAGATTGAAGCATTATTAGGCAGCGACAAACTGCGGCAAGCCGCAGCACAATTAGGCGCGAATCAAGACGACTTGCTGGAAGGCCTCCGCGCACTACTTCCACAAGTGGTTGACAACTCCTCGCGTGGAGGCAGTTTACTCGATTCCGTAGGCGGTCTTGCAGGACTCGCTGGATTGGCTGGTAAATTTTTGAATCGTTAACCAGCGATACGAGCAACGAGGGGATACAACGCCCAGTCTTTAGCACTGTCCTTTGGGGCTCGACAGCATAAGAGCGATGCAGCACACCTGCATCGCTTTTTTTATGCCCGGCATTTAACGCATATTGGCCTGATTCTATTGAATCGACTACACTCTAGGACGATAACAAACTACAGAGTGAAATCCATGAACCTCGCTAATCAAGTGTTACTTGCGCTGATTCTCGGCATTGTCGTTGGCTTAGGCCTAAATTGGTCAGCGTTAGCCTCACATCCGTGGGTCGATGCGAACATCATTAATGGTGTTTTTTACGTAGTCGGCCAAATTTTTGTCAACGGCTTAAAAATGCTGGTTGTACCGCTTGTGTTGTTTTCACTAATCCCAGGCATCATTGGAATTGGTGATATAAAACTACTCGGTAAGATCGGAACAAAATCTTTAGTTTTGTATATCGCCACAACGGCCATCGCTATTACCACCGCCATCGCCTTCGCTGTATTCTTTGGCATTGGCGACAATATGACTATCCCGTTCGATGGCAACTTTACCGGGCAAGAGGCCGGCAAATCGTTCTCGGACATATTGATTGGCATTGTGCCCAGCAATATCTTTCAAGCCATGGCAAGTAGCGACATGCTCGCGATTATTTTCTTTGCTATCTTTTTTGGCATCGCCTTGCTGATCGAAGCGAAACGCTCGGCTGAATTGGTCAATATTATTGAGCAAATCAACCACGTAGTGATGCGCATGGTAGAGCTGGTGATGCTGCTCGCACCTTACGCCGTTTTCTGTTTGGTGGGCAAAGCCGTGGCCGAGCTTGGCTTTGATCTAGTGGCGCAGTTGTCTGGCTACTTTTTAGTGGTGATCGCGGCCCTGCTCTTTCATGTTTTTGTGACGCAAATGGTATTGCTCAAGGCATTGAGTGGACTAAGCATAAAAACATTTCTAGCCAAGATCCGCAATGTGCAGCTATTTGCGTTTTCTACGTCGAGCTCAGGAGCAACAATCCCGATCACATTGCGCACCGTGCAGGAGCGCTTGGGGGTCAATCGCGCTGTGTCGTCTTTTAGCGTACCCTTCGGCGCGACCATCAACATGGATGGAACGGCCATAATGCAAGGCTGTGCAACTGTATTTATTGCGAACTTGTATGGGGTTGACCTAGGTCTTGGTGGTTACTTGACTGTTATCGTGACCGCCGTATTGGCGTCAATTGGTACAGCGGGCGTGCCATCGGTTGGACTAGTGATGCTTGCCCTTGTGTTCAATCAAGTTGGATTGCCTGTCGAAGCGATCGGCATCATCATTGGCGTTGACCGCTTGCTCGACATGACTCGTACCGCCGTCAATGTGACGGGGGATGCGGTCGTAACCGTGATTGTTGCAAAAAGCGAAGGTAAGATTGATTTGTCGGTGTACAACGATCCACAGGCTGGCATCGTAGACGATGATGAACTCGAGGAATTACTGCACCGCAAATCCGACGCAAGCTAAATTCGCAGTGACGCGCGCGGCGTAGGTTAATGCAATACGCGCGAGTGAGATTTGGACAGGCCCGTCATTCCCGCGCCGCCTCCGTCATTCCCGCGCCGCCTCCGTCATTCCCGCGAAGGCGGGAAACCATGGCTCAGCAACATGCCAGATAATCGATCACCGACGCCTCGGGGATCAAAATTCCGTCGCGCCCGTAAGTTCCACGCGACGCCACCGA
>CAYGNS010000398.1:2606-3159 GCA_964351295.1 uncultured Gammaproteobacteria bacterium | reverse complement strand
TTATGTATCCGAGGTTTGCGGAAGCGGTGTCGTGGCAGTTACACAGTCGAAGACGAGCGCGAAACATCTTAATGCGAGTGAAATCATGGATTTTGTTGTAAGTGGCCGCCACGACGCAAAGCAAGGAGGTAAGCGCTCGATAGTTGCAACCCAAACACACCGGTAACGCCGAGATGTTCTTGATTGAACGCGTATAGAACACTAAGCTGCGCGTAACTAGAGCGCTTCGTTACCTGTTTCGCCGGTTCTAATTCGAATCACTTGGTCAAGCGTTGTTACAAATATTTTACCGTCACCCACTTTATTGCCGCGCGCAGAATCGATAATCACGTCCACCACTTTGTCAACGACATCATCGTTAACAGCCACCTCAATTTTCGTTTTAGGAATAAAGTCGATAGCGTATTCAGCACCGCGATAGATTTCGGTATGGCCTTTTTGACGTCCAAATCCCTTAACTTCCGAAACCGTCATTCCCATGATGCCGATACTCGATAATGCGTCTTTTACATCGACGAGTTTAAACGGACGAATAATTGCCGATACTAATTTA
>CAYGNS010000398.1:0-2596 GCA_964351295.1 uncultured Gammaproteobacteria bacterium | reverse complement strand
TCCCACTCCTAGTGAATATTTACGATTTGCTCGGCACCCTTAACGGCAACGAGCTAAAAAAACACCTGCACCAAAGTGCTCTCGAGCCGCATAACAAGGCGCTGCCTGTGCGTGCGATTCTCAACACTTAAATAGTTACTTTGCCAAATGAGTCAACTAACCCCCAAGCGCAACTTAGTTGTTTGATACTCACGCAACATTAGTTCAACGCGCGCTTGCACGGTAGTCACTGCATTAACCGCTCCTACCCCCTGGCCACACCCCCAAATATCTTTCCATGCCTTGGCGCTCGATTGCTCTTCAGCAAAACTCAACATATTATTGGGGTCAGCTTCCGGCAAGGCATTGGGATCAAGACCAGCGCGTTCGATACTGGGCTTCAGATAGTTCCCGTGCACACCACTGAAGTAGTTAGAGTACACAATATCATCCGCATCGCTGTCTACTACCATTTGCTTGTACGCAGGGTCAGCATTGGCTTCTTCGGTCGCGATAAACGCCGATCCAACATACGCAAAATCCGCGCCCATAGCTTGCGCAGCAAGCACGGAACTACCCGTAGCAATGCAACCCGATAAGGCTAATGGGCCTTTAAACCACTCGCGGGTCTCTTGAATCAACGCAAACGGACTTTGTTGACCTGCATGTCCTCCGGCGCCGGCCGCAACGGCAATTAACCCGTCTGCGCCTTTTTCAATGGCTTTATGCGCGAACTTTTGATTAATAACGTCGTGCATCACAATGCCGCCATAAGAATGCGCTGCGTCGTTCACGTCGGCTACGGCGCCTAACGAGGTAATGGTAATGGGCACTTTGTACTTAACACAAAGCTCAATATCCTTGTGTAACCGTGTATTGGTTTTAAAAACAATTTGATTAACCGCAAAGGGTGCCGCAGGAGTGTCTGGATTTTCCTGATTATGCTGCTCTAACGCTTCAGTGATCTCGATCAGCCATGCTTCTAGCGTACCCTCACCCCGAGCATTTAATGCTGGGAAAGAGCCGACAATGCCCGCTTTGCACTGTGCAATCACCATTTTAGGATTAGAAATAATAAACATGGGGGCGGCAATTACCGGCAAAGGTAAGGCTTTGAGCTGTGCTAATACATTCATTCTTAGGTCCAAGTAAATTTAATTTATAGACAACACTTTAGTCTGTGTATGCCCACGACGGAGACGCTGCGCGCATTGCCAAGCAGAGGCACATCAATAGTGTAGCGAAGTTATCGTCAACATATCTGCATGCACGCGTGCATTACCGGCTAGTATATCTCCAGACACCAAAGACGTGTGTTTGCCCTGCAAATCTGAGGTGAACCCACCCGCTTCTTGCACTAACAAAATACCCGCACAAATGTCCCATGGTTTAAGACCCGCCTCCCAATAACCGTCGTAGCGCCCGGCCGCAACATACGCAAGATCAAGCGCCGCCGATCCAAGCCGTCGAATTCCGCTCGTCTGCTCTCGCAACAATCCGTCCATGGTGGCCAAAAAACCATCGAGTTTCGCGAGGTAGGTCCCACTGTAGGGCACCCCTGTTGCCAACAAGGCACCCTTCAAACCGTCAAGGTTTGCAACAGTAATAGGCTGATCATTCAAAAAACTACCCTGCCCCTTCATCGCAGTGAAGCATTCCTGCTTTACCGGATCAAACACCACAGCCACACACGGATCACCTCGATAACATACGCCAATAGAGACGCAGTAATGGGGGATTGAACGCAAAAAGTTAGTGGTGCCATCAAGTGGATCAATTATCCAGGAATAGTCTGATTCAGCTTGGCCCGCCGCACCATATTCTTCACCGAGCACCGCGTGTTCAGGAAAATGCGCTTGAATAATGGCAAAAATCGCCTGCTCTGCCTCTCGATCAACCTCAGACACAAAATCATGCAATGACTTCTGTTCAATCGTTAGGCTGTTAATACGTTTTGCATTAGCCATTATCACGCTAGCTGCCGCGCGGGCCGCTTGCTGAGCCACGGTTAAAATGTCATTCATCACACTGCCTCTGCATGCTGCTTTGCTAGCACTATAACGACACCCAGCGGCTTTTTAAACCAGTCTTCTGATGCAAACGATGAATAGAGACTATCCAGTAGAAAATGCTACACAATAATGGGGTTCGGTTATCGAGCTAGCTCCCGCACTCGCAGATCGGGCTCGACCACCACCATCAAACCATCAAGCCCATGTGGAATTAATTTACCTAAGAGTTCGACCACGCGACCAATACTCTGGCGCCCATCGCTGAGCAACCAACCTTGAACCACGCCAATTATGCCCCCCGCGTAAAAATCTGAGATCGTATCAAGTTGCTCGGCAGTAAAGTTGTGATTAAATTGAAACAGAATACGCTCTTCGATTAGTCGCGAAATAAAACTTTTCAGTAAGGAAAGCGCTTGAATACCCGCCTGCCCTGTGAACGCGGCACGCATGAGTGCTTGATCCTTTTCGCATTCTTCCAAAAGCGTTTTTACGCAAAATTCGACAAACTCTTCCCGCCCCACTGCATTACTTTGAATCAGTGAGTCCAATTTCTTCCAACTTTTGTCAAACAGAGTTTCTATTCTATTGAGCAAAATAGACTGCTT
>CAYGNS010000397.1:0-3162 GCA_964351295.1 uncultured Gammaproteobacteria bacterium | reverse complement strand
CGCGTGCCGAGCAGCACGGCAATTCCGGCTGGCTGGTTGAAGTAGATCCTGGCGACAGGTACCCCACACTTTCCAGCCATAATCGCAAAAATTGGGGCGAAGTAGGCGAGACCGTTAAAAAAGGTCAAGCGATCGCCGAGGTCGGGTCAACAGGACGCTCGACTGGCCCACACGTGCATTTTGAAGTGATGAAGGATAACCAGCATATCAACCCAGTGCGATTCTTGTACGCAGAGAATTAATGCATCTGTGTGATGACCATTTCTATGCAGAGGATCTTCGGTAGTAAGCGTGATCCACTCGTCGGTGGTAACAGCCTTCGCTAGACCTTCTTTGCGGTGATGACCGCTTTGGAGCGAAGCTTCAGACTTAAAGTTCGTATAAAAAACTCCGTATTAAGTTAAGCAAAACCAAGCTCTCGGGCTTGGTTTTGGTTTTTTAAACCCTATAATCTAGCCAAGTGAAAAAAGCCGTTTTACTGGCAAACATTTACTTTGGCATTCGCCACTACAGAAAAAGTAACGCTGCGGCGTTAGTTGAATTCGTGTAGTTGCCCGCCGTTTGCTTATTTCAGTACGCCCCAACCGCAAAATCAATCAGGACAGTTCTGTGCTTAAAAAAATATTTGGTAGTCGTAACGATCGGCTCATTAAAGCCCTTAGCAAACAAGTTAAGGTCATCAACGATTTAGAGCCGCAGTTTCAAGCGCTCTCGGAACATGATCTTAAAGGCAAAACCCAAGAATTTAAGGCTCGTCTAGCTAAGGGCGAAACGCTTGACGCCTTATTACCAGAAGCGTTTGCCGCGGTGCGAGAGGCGTCTGTGCGGGTGTTAGGGATGCGGCACTTTGATGTGCAGTTGATTGGAGCAATGGTGCTGCATCAGGGCAAAATTTCCGAAATGCGTACGGGTGAAGGCAAAACCTTAATGAGCACGCTGGCGGCCTATCTCAACGGCTTGGCGAACACCGTGCATGTGGTAACAGTGAACGATTACCTAGCCGCTCGTGATGCTAAATGGATGGGCGAGCTGTATACCTTCATGGGGTTAACCGTGGGGGTTATCGCGTCGGGTCAGGATCATGCCACCAAACAAGCAGCGTATCGCTGTGACATTGTTTATGGAACGAACAATGAGTTTGGATTTGATTATCTGCGCGACAATATGGCGTTTACCAATGACCAGAAAGCGCAAAGTGATTTAAGTTTCGCGATTGTGGATGAAGTGGATTCCATTTTGATTGACGAAGCGCGTACGCCGTTGATTATCTCTGGTCCCGCCGATACCGCCGCCGATGTTTACAGCAAGATGGATGCTATTGTCCCAAGGCTGGTTAAGCAAATTGAAGAAGACGGCGAGGGAGACTATACGGTAGACGAGAAGTCTAAACAGGCTTACCTAACCGAGCAGGGCCACGAAAAAGCGGAGCGCTTGATGGTTGAGCTGGGCATTTTGTCGGCCGATGCCAGTTTATACGATGTGGGTAGCATTGGTTTGTTACACCATCTTTATGCGGCCATTCGAGCGCATACCTTATTTCAAAAGGACGTAGAGTACGTAGTACAAGACAATCAAATCGTAATTGTTGATGAGTTTACTGGCCGTATGATGCCAGGACGTCGTTGGTCTGACGGATTGCATCAAGCGATTGAAGCTAAGGAAAAAGTGGCAATTCAACCTGAGAAACAAACGTTAGCCTCGCTCACCTATCAGAAATAATTCCGCCAGAATAACAAACACGCAGGCATGACGGCTACGGCGGATACCGAAGCGGTTGAGTTTCACGAGATCTACAATTTGGAAGTGGTGGTTATTCCTACGCATCGAGACATGATTCGCGTAGATCAATCAGATGTAATTTTCCGCACAATGCGCGAGAAATTTGACGCGATTGTTGAAGATGTGCGAGAACGTCACGCCGAGGGTCAGCCCTTATTACTAGGTACTGCGTCAATCGAAGTGTCTGAGCTGCTTGCGAAAGAGTTCAAGCAGCATAAGATTCCACACGAAGTGCTCAATGCTAAACAACATGAGCGCGAAGCGATGGTGATCGCCAAAGCGGGACGCCCGGGTGCGGTAACCATCGCTACCAATATGGCGGGTCGTGGTACTGATATTGTGTTAGGTGGCAATCTGGAAATGCGGCTCAGCGAAGCAACCAGCGACGCCGCACGTGAAGCGATTAAAGAGGAATGGCAGCGTGATCACGATGCTGTAATAGCCTCGGGTGGTTTATATGTAATTGGTACCGAGCGTCACGAGTCGCGTCGAATCGATAATCAGTTACGGGGTCGTTCTGGCCGACAAGGTGATCCGGGAGAAACGCGATTCTTCTTATCGATGGAAGATTCGCTCATGCGCATTTTCGGATCAGATCGAATCTCGGGCATGATGCAACGCGTTGGCATGGAAGAAGGCGAAGCGATCGAAAGTCGACTTGTGTCTCGTGTGATCGAGAACGCGCAGCGCAAAGTAGAGGGCCATAACTTTGATGTGCGCAAACAATTGCTGGAATATGATGACGTTGCCAACGAGCAACGTAAACTCGTGTACAGCGAACGCAACACATTGATGTCAAGCGATGACGTGTCAGAAAATATTCAGTCAATGCGCGAAGAGGTCGTTGATCAAGTTATCGATCGAACGGTGCCACCGCAAAGCATGCCTGAGCAGTGGGATATTGCCCAACTTGAAGACGATTTGCGTATTGAGTTCGGCTTAAACTTACCTGTGGCTCGGTGGCTTGCTGAAGATAAAGGTTTGTACGAAGACACGCTGCGTGATCGCATCCTAGAAGAAGTTGAGAGGGCCTACGAATTAAAAGAGCAACGCCACGGCGAGGCTATAATTCGGCATCTTGAAAAAGTCATTATGTTGCAGACCCTCGACAATCAATGGAAGGAACACTTGGGCGAGATGGATTACTTGCGCCGAGGCATTGGCTTACGCGGCTATGCACAAAAAAACCCGAAGCAGGAATACAAGCGGGAAGCGTTCGAGATGTTTACCACTATGCTGGATCGTGTAAAAACCGAAGTAGTGACTATTTTAGCGCGGGTTCAAGTGCGTGAAGAAAGTGAGCTCGATGCGCTTGAAGCGCGCCGTCGCGAGTCGGCCCGCCAGGGGCTCGAGCTAAAGCACGAAAGTGCGGCTGGCGATGCA
>CAYGNS010000396.1:0-3168 GCA_964351295.1 uncultured Gammaproteobacteria bacterium | reverse complement strand
CACGCTAACGAATGCACCCACACTCAGCTCATAATATCGTCGTCGGTGAACAGCCATGTCTAGCGCGCTAAATCCACCTATTACAGATCCGCAGTTAATCGAGCAATTGCGCACGCACTTGCGCGACGTGCATCTGCCTGAGCCCATCGGTTGGTGGCCTCCTGCGCTTGGTTGGTGGTTGGTGGCCGTGCTCGCCCTACTCGGGGTAATAGTGCTCGTTTATTGGTTAATGCGATGGTGGCGGATTCGGCGCTATCGACACGCTCTGGTGGCGCAACTCGATGACGATTATGCGCACTGGCAAAGCGCTCGGAACACGAGTCAATTTTGCCAAAACGCGAACACACTATTAAAACGCTGCATGGCGCAGTTAATGCTCGAATCAAGATCTAGCGGAGCCGCTCTTCGTTATGCCCCGTCAATTCTCGCAGCTACGGGCGAAATATGGTTGAGTGCGCTCGAAGCGCGCTTTCACGCTCTTAGCGCCAACACGCGCGCGGCTTTGAGCGACTATGCTTATCAACCCGAGCGACGTATTCGTGAGCAAGTAGATGTACCTGCGTTGTATGCCGAACTACGCCAATGGCTATTGCACCACAAACTGTATGGCGCAAATCCACCGCCAGATCGGCGTAACGAATTGCATGAGTCAAACCTTGGGGCACGGGCATGATTGACTTGCAGTGGCCTTATGCGCTCGCCTTAATTCCGCTGCCCTGGCTGCTGCGCAGCTTATTAGCCAGCGTAGACGTTGCCAGCGGTGCCGTAAAACTGCCTTTTTTTAACCGTGTGCAAACTCTGCAGAACAGCGCTGATCAGAAAGCCGCCACACCGCGGCTAGGCGCTCTATGGCTCTGGCTTACTTGGTTCGCTTTAGTGCTTGCGATCGCTCGCCCCGTGTGGATCGGCGAGGCCGTTTTAGTGCCTTTGGATAAACGCGACATGATGCTAGCTGTTGATATTTCAGGATCAATGCAAGAAGAAGACATGCTTGTGGGGCAACGCTACGAAAGTCGTATTGTAGCGGTGAAATCAGTAGTCAGTGACTTTGTAAAGAACCGCCAAGCGGATCGGTTGGGACTCATCTTGTTTGGCGAACGCGCTTACATGCAAACCCCGCTTACATTCGACCGTACGACGGTTGAACAACAATTACGCGGCGCGCAAGTCGGTTTTGCTGGCAATGCCACGGCCATTGGTGACGCCATCGGCATCGCGATAAAGCGGCTACGCGATCGCTCAGCCGAGAGTCGTGTACTCATTCTATTAACGGATGGAGCCAACACGGCGGGCACAGACCCACTAGAGGCCGCCAAGATTGCCGCACAAGCGGGTATTCGAATTCACACTATTGGCATTGGGGCAAGCAGCATGAATACCCGAGATTTTTTCGGACGGGTGCGACAAATAAATCCGAGCGCCGATCTGGATGAGGATACGTTAAGCAAAATTGCGCAGCGTACTGGCGGAAGATATTTTAGAGCCGAAAATCCCGCTGATTTACGCGCCGTATATCGCACACTCGATGAACTTGAACCCACCCCACAAGAACAGTTTTTTCGGCCCACGACCAGTCTGTTGCATTGGCCACTGATGGGCGGTTTACTCACACTGAGCCTGCTGGTGTTGACGATGGTTGGCGTGCGCAAACATGGATAAATTAAACCGGCTATGAATATCGGCGATCTACATTTTATACGTCCTATCTTGCTCGTCTTAGCACCGCTAGGAATCGCGCTTGGGTGGTGGTGGCAACGAAGACAAGATCAATCAGATTGGGGTCGCTATCTGCCAACGGAGGTGCTTGCCGTGTTACGCGTATCAGGGCCAACAGTCAGCCGTCGGTTGCCTTTATTGTTCGCGATTATTTGGTGTTTAGTGTGCCTTTCCGCGGCGGGACCCAGTTGGATAACCACCGCCGTCCCTACCGTGCAGAATGAACGCGCACTCGTGATCGTTCTAGATCTTTCGCCATCCATGCTCGCCGAGGATCTAAAACCGAATAGGCTCAGCCGTGCCAAGTTAAAGATTGTAGACGCTTTGCGCCTCCGCAAAGATGGGCCAGTGGCGCTTGTAGCCTATGCGGGTGATGCTCACACGGTAAGCCCTTTAACGGACGACCCGCAAACCTTAGAAGCACTACTTCCAGCCTTAAACCTTAGTACTATGCCCGTGGCGGGTAGTAATGTTGAAGCGGCGGTGGAATTGGGCGTACAGCTATTGGATGCGGCGAGCGCGACGTCTGGTTCGCTGCTACTAGTAACGGATGGGGTCTCGGAACAAGCGGTTGATGCCGTGTTAGCGGCCGCCGACGGCCATTCGATCTCGATCTTAGGGGTGGGCACCGACACGGCTACACCGATACCCTCAGGCGCGGGCGGCTTCTTAAAAAATGGCAACGGTGAAATTGTCTTAGTAGAGCTCGATGCGCAGACGCTTAAAGGCATTAGCCGCGCGACGGGAGGACACTATGCACAACTTAGCGCAACGCAAGCAGATGTGAGCTCACTGATCCGCAGCGATGCTATAGGCAAGCTTGGGCAGGCGGATCAATCGAATGAACCCAGAAATAAGCAATGGCTAGACATGGGTTTTGTAATCGCCCTGCTGGCCGCGTCGCTCTTATTACTATTGTTTCGTCGCGGATTAATCTATGCAGTCGTGGCCACTTTGCTTATCCCGCTAGACGGCAGTGCTAACGAGGCCCAATCGCGCTGGTCGTCGCTTTGGCAAACCTCCGATCAATACGCGCAACAACTCTACGAGCAGGGCAAATTTGCTGAGGCTGCTGAACAGTTTACAGACCCCGAATGGGCCGCCATAGCGCAGTACAAAGCGCAACAATATGCGACTGCAGCGCAAGGATTCAGCGAGACGGGCGACGCGACTGATGCCACCTTATACAACCAAGGCAATGCCCACGCCTTGGCGGGTAATCTACCCGCCGCTATTGAAAGCTATAAGGCCGCGCTTGCCAAAAACTCGGCTCACGAAGATGCCGCGTTCAATAAAGCGTTGGTAGAAGAGCTACTCAAACAGCAGGATCAGCAAGATCAGCAAGATCAGCAAGATCAGCAAGATCAGCAAGATCAGCAAGAGCAGCAAGATCAGCAAGATCAGCAAGAGCAGCAAGATCAGCCAGCGCAGCCAGAGCGGGCGAAGCAGGAT
>CAYGNS010000395.1:0-3189 GCA_964351295.1 uncultured Gammaproteobacteria bacterium | reverse complement strand
GCCAAAAGGGCAAAGGGTTTAACGTTAAATAGTCTCGTCAATAAAAGCGGTTAATTGCGACTTAGACATGGCGCCTACTTTTGTGCCCACCACATCACCACCTTTAAAAATCATGAGTGTTGGAATTCCACGAATGCCGAATTTAGGTGGCGTATTAGGATTACTGTCGATATCCAATTTCGCCACTGTGAGTTTGTCGCCGTACTCAAGTGCTACTTCGTCTAGGATAGGCGCAAGCATTTTGCAAGGCCCACACCATTCGGCCCAGTAATCAACAAGCACGGGTTTATCGGCTTGCAGAACGTCTGCTTCAAAGCTTGAGTCGGTGATTGCAACGGTATTTTGTGACATAGGAATTTGCCTAAAGGTTTTAGATTTAGAGTATAGTGTGCGGATTATTTTTGAGATTGCAAGTACCTTGCAGTGCGCAAAAATACACTTTTTTCGGCACCACGCCAAATCAATTGCTGTCACCGCCTGGTTCACTCTATCCAGACTTTAACGTCGCTAACTGAGCCTAAGGTTTACCGTAGAGAGCATTGCCTAAAGCTCCAAAACATATTGCCAAAAGCTCCATTAATATTGTGTCGGACACACAGTAGCTCGACACACAAGATGCAACTAATTTTTGCTACAATGTGCGCTTGGTAGACGGCAAGGGCAACCGTCTTGGCGGATCTTACACCGATACGATTAGCCAGCAGCCCTGATGCTCTCACTGGATACAAGAATAAGGCACTTTGGTGACCCTGAACTGATTTGAGCCCGTTTGGTAATGTGCGTGCAGCAACTTAGATTGCAGACGCGATTGCCTCCCTCCCCCCGAAATTAATTAAGTAACAACCTTACAGACACAATTAATGAGCGAAACACATTTAAGCAGCACCAAATTCACTGATCTACCAATCCACCCGGATGTGCTGTCAGGCATTGCCACCATGGGTTTTGAGTATTGCACTCCAATTCAAGCGATGGCTTTACCTAAAGCCTTAGCGGGTCATGATGTGAGTGGACAAGCGCAAACAGGCACCGGTAAAACAGCGGCCTTTTTAATTGCCTGTTTGGATCGGTTATTGCGCCAAGAACGCAAACCAACCAAATTAAAAAACCCAATTCGGGCGTTGATTGTCGCACCTACGCGCGAGTTAGCCATTCAGATCATGGAAGACGGCAAACCGTTAGTGGCCAACACCAACTTGCGCATGGCGCTCGCTTACGGGGGTACAGATTACGAAAAGCAACGAACCGAGATCGAATCTGGCATCGACGTGCTCATCGGCACACCTGGACGGATTATCGACTATCTAAAACAGGGGATATTTTCGATCGATGCACTTGAGGTCATTATTCTTGACGAAGCTGACCGTATGTTTGATCTAGGCTTTATAGCCGACATTCGATTCTTGTTTCGCAAGATGCCCCCACCCGAAGAGCGTTTGAATATGCTGTTTTCCGCGACGCTATCGCATCGGGTGGCAGAACTAGCCTACGAGCATATGAGCGAGCCTCAGGTAGTTAAAATTGAGGCCGAAATCACGGCCGACCGCATCACTGAGATCGCCTACATGCCCTCAAACGAGGAAAAAATCCCACTGTTGCTCGGCTTAGTAAAACGCGCCGAAGAACAAAAATGCGTGGTGTTCATTAACACGAAACACGTGGCCGAAAAAATTGAAGCTTGGTTACTCGCCAACGGCTTTAAAGCTGCGCTTCTTTCGGGCGATGTGCCGCAGAAGAAGCGCGAAAAAATTCTGTCTAAGTTCAAAGATGCGGAATACACCATTTTGGTAGCGACCGATGTGGCAGCGCGTGGACTGCATATTCCTGAAGTAAACTTTGTGGTTAATTTCGACCTACCCACCGACGCAGAGGATTATGTACACCGTGTAGGCCGCACGGCACGGGCCGGCGCGAGTGGCACGGCCATTAGCCTAATTTGCGAAACCTATGCGATGAACATTGTGGACATCGAAGAATTTATTGGCCATAGCATCCCAGTTGAACGAGATACGAGCGATCTATTAGACCACGAATGGATTAAACCCGATTTAAGCGCACTACGCAGCAATCGGAGCAAAGATAAAGGTCGCGGTGGAAAGGAAAGAGGCGACAAACCGGTCAGAAGTAGTTCTGCTAGACCGAAGAGCAGCGATAGCGTCGCAGAGCCCGCTCGTCCGCGTCGCGAAAAAGGCAACCCTAACCGCCCCCCCAAAGAGGAACGAATTGCTGAACCAACCCCAGACGCAAGCCCCGAAGAACGCGAAGCCGCTAAGGTGGTCGCCCTTGAGAAGCGTCAAGACGAATCACCCACCGCTCGCCGCATTCCACTGCGCGGACGTCAGGGTGTTGAAGTGCCCGCGGTTGGTTAAACCATTTTGAAACATTATATTGCTACATTGCCTTAGTAGTGCCGTCGTATCTCTTCAACCACGGTGTAGCAGTGAGCCAATTAACTCAGCCAAACAACCAAATCCATGAGTGAGAGCAACCGCGCCACCAAACCGAAGTCGGCGCTGTTGCTTGGCGGTGGCGGCGCCCGCGCCGCTTATCAAGTTGGCGTGCTAAAGGCCGTGGCCGAGATTTATGGACCTAAGAAGGCAAACCCCTTTCCAATCTTATGCGGCACATCAGCGGGCTCAATCAACGCACTAGCGCTCGCTTCGTTCGCACATGATTTTCAGTTGGGGGTTAATCAGATCCTCGGTGTGTGGTCCAACTTTAAAGTGGACATGGTGTTCAAGTCCCGCGCACGCGATCTAGCCCTCAGAATCTTAAGTTGGGCCTGGTCAAACCTAGCTTTCGGCAACCCTAATAAGGGTCCGGGTTCGCTACTCGATAACGAGCCTTTGCGTGGCCTAATAAAGCATACAATTAGTTTTAATCGCATAGAGAAATCGTTTCAACGTGGGCACTTACACGCCTACGCCGTTACCGCCTGCAGCTACACCACGGGCGAATCCACCACATTCTACGATGGCGACGCCAGTGTGCAAGACTGGCATCGAACTCATCGAGACGGGCGGCGCACCCGCTTAACGACAGACCATCTGCTCGCGTCTTCGGCCATTCCCGTAATATTTCCGTCGGTGCAAATCGGCAACGAACATTTTGGGGACGGGTCGATGCGGCAGAGCTCTCCGATCAGTCCTGCTTTGCATTTGGGGGCCGACAAAGTACTTATTGTAGGTC
>CAYGNS010000394.1:0-3189 GCA_964351295.1 uncultured Gammaproteobacteria bacterium | reverse complement strand
CCCTCGTGAGCCCCTACACCCTAAACCCAAGCTGAAGACACGCCGAGACCGCTAAGGTTTGATTCACACTTAAGCCCGCAGCTCGCAACATATGATGATAATGCAAATGGTCGGCGGCAAACGGCGAGCGCCCGAGTAGTGGGCGTAGCAGCAACAGAGCAACGGTATCGATGAGCGGCAAGGCTAAAACCCAGAGAGCGGTAACGGGAGCCATCACAGGTTCGGCCCCTTGGGTTGCTTGAATTAGCAAATAGGTTAGCATTAGGCCTAAAGTTGTACTGCCCGCGTCCCCCATAAACAGCGCGGCATGAGGCCGCCACCACCGTGCATTGAAATATAAAAAACCCAGTAACGCAAAAATCAACAGGCCAATTAGTGCACTATCTGGGCTGCCAACCGCCAGAAGACTCAGACAACAAACTAATGTAAGTGTGCCAGCGAGTCCGTCCATACCATCCGACATATTGAGCGCATTAATAACCCCAATACCGGCAAAAATGGTTAGGGGATAGGCGTACGAGTGCAATGCGATTGGATGATCGCCAAACAACATCCCAAGATTGTCGAGCTTGGTGCCCGTGACTTCGATTAAAAGATACACGGCGATGGCCTGCAGGAGCAATCTCAGTAGCGAAGGAAGATGCGAAATATCATCCGCGATTCCCACCAACATCAATAAACCAAGAACCATAAACAGGGGGAGATACTGCGGCAGACTCAAGGATACGATGAGCGCCATAGCTAGGGCCATGGCGATTCCACCCACTACAGGGGTAGGTTGTGCATGCACACGATGAGCACTCGGCGCTTCGACTAAGCTTAAGAAGGTTGCAATGCGCATGAGCACGCGGCAAAACACCATGGTCAATCCTAAACACGCAACAAGCGTCAACCAGTAAGACAAGTTCACTATTACTTCGCCTTTCGGTAAATTCGGGTAGAGCCCAGCACTAACACATCCATATTAGTACGTAAAAAACAATCTAAGGCCTCACTCGGCTGGCACACAACCGGCTCGTTCTCATTGAACGAGGTGTTGAGCACCATGGGTACACCCGTTTTACGGTAGAACGCGTCAATCAAACTCCAGTAACGATCATTGGTAGACGCGGATACCGTTTGCAAGCGGCCAGAGCCATCCACATGACACACGGCAGGTATCTCGTCACGTTTATGCGCCTTTATTTGAAACACTTTCATCATAAACGGCACTGGCGCGTTTGACTCAAACCATTCACCCACATGTTCCTCAAGCACCGACGGAGCAAACGGTCGAAAACTCTCGCGTCGTTTTATCTTCAAGTTCAATATATCTTTCATATCGCTACGGCGAGGATCACCTAATATCGAACGGTTGCCTAAGGCTCGCGGTCCCCACTCCATAGCGCCCTGAAACCAACCCACTACGCGACCCGCGATAAGGTCATCACTGACCTGATCGCATAAGGTTGCCAACTCAAGCTTGGTGTCGATCGTGCAGGCCTGTAACCGCGGATCGCCACTGTGCTCTTCGAGCAAATCGTCAATCGAAGACTGAGCAAAACTAGGCCCCCAGTACGCATGACGCATTACCTCATGCTCAACAACTCCATGCCTTTGTCCTGCCACAATAGCAGCGCCTATAGCACCACCTGCATCGCCCGCGGCAGATTGCACATACACCTGTTTGAACGGGGTAAGCAAATGCACTTTGCCATTCGCAACCGAGTTCATACCACAGCCTCCCGCAATCGCTAAGGACTCCATGCGAGCCGTGCGGTGCAAGTCGTTTAACATCGCGAAGAATACCCGCTCATAGGCATCCTGAATGGAGCGGGCTAAGTCCATGTGGTGCTGTTCCAGAGGTGCTTGTGGGTCTCTCGATGGTCCTAAGAGTGCTTCCAAAGCAGGTGTAAATAAGCGGCTTACGGATGGCGCGCTCGCGTTCCATTCATACCCTATAGCCTGTCGGTGATGACAGAAATAATCGAGGTTTAAGCGAAAGCCTTTATCGGCTCTCGGAGAGACAATTTGATCCATTTGGTGAGCGTATCGCGGCTGACCATACGGCGCCAAGCCCATGATCTTATACTCGTCCCCATAATGCGGAAAGCCTAGATACTGGGTCATCGCCTGATAAAAAATACCTAATGAGTGCGGAAAAGCCACTCTATGCTGCACTGCAATCTCAGAACCCTGCCCTACGCCCCAAGCAGCACTCGCGAAATCACCAAATCCGTCTACGGAGATAACCGCACTTTGCGTGAACCCCGAAACATTATAGGCCGAGGCTAAATGCGCTAAATGGTGTTCCACGGGCTCAATGCGGCCAATAAAGGTTTGTCCTGGAAATGCGTCGGCCAAGTGCTCGCGAATACTTTTGCGCTTTCCTCTTACGCGTAGCTTTTCGGCAATAAGCGCGAATGATGGGGTTCCCGAGAGTACAAATTTAATTTTGTCCCAGCGCGCTGCACGAGCATCAGCGTTAATCGCAATCACATCCACATCTTGCAACGTTAAGTGCCCTGCTTGCAAACAGAAACCGATGGCCTCGCTGGGAAAACCAGCCCAATGCTTAATGCGACGAAAGCGCTCTTCCTCAGCCGCAGCAATGAGCTTACCGTCTTTATAAAGACAGGCCGCCGAATCGCCGTGAAATGCGTTAATTCCGATAATATTCATGGTGTACGTTAGGGATTGAATACAGCCTGTGCTGCCGAAGGCACGACAAAAACACGTTTGGGCTTTGCCGCGATCATGAACTCCATTGTGCGCCAACCAAACGCGCGGGGTGCATGGGTTGGCGAGACTCTAGTTGATGAATAATATGCTTCGGGACTGCGAATAATGACCCGGTTAGTAATCCTAGAATGCACAGCACAAATACGTCACCATACACCTGCGAAGCCACCACAAACGTTGGCACATTCGACAATAAAAACACCATGATGCCCACCATCATCAAAAGGCGTTGGTCAGAGTGCTGACTCAATAGTTTCAAACATTGATGCACATGTTTGCCTAAGGAATAAGCTAGCCAAATTAAGATAGGCAGAGAAACGACTCCGAGCTCCGACACGATTTTGCCCATGCCCCCTTCACTCGCACCTCCGGCCACTGCTCCACCAAAGTGTTGCGCCCCCTGGGCGCCCACCGCAATACCTCCGCCCCACACCCCAAAGCGATTAATTGCCCACGTCACCGACCCGA
>CAYGNS010000393.1:0-3204 GCA_964351295.1 uncultured Gammaproteobacteria bacterium | reverse complement strand
CTATTTGAATGAGCAGATGAAGGCCATTCAAAACGAGCTGGGCGAGTCTGAAGATGGGCAAAATGAAATAGAAGAGCTACAGACCAAAATTGCCGAAGCGGGGATGCCGCGTGAAGCACAAGATAAAGTAGAGTCGGAACTCAAAAAACTGCGCATGATGTCTCCCATGTCAGCCGAGGCGGCGGTAGTGCGCAATTACATTGACACTGTCGTTCAGGTGCCTTGGAAAAAACGCAGTCGCGTTCGCAGCGACCTTGAAGGCGCACAAACCATACTCGACGAAGACCACTTTGGTCTAGAACGTGTAAAGGAACGCATCCTAGAATACTTGGCGGTCCAACAGCGCCTCAAGAAAATGAAAGGACCCATCTTGTGTTTGGTGGGCCCCCCGGGCGTAGGCAAAACGTCATTGGGTCGTTCGATTGCCAAAGCGACCAACCGTAAGTTTGTGCGCATGTCCTTGGGTGGTGTGCGCGATGAAGCGGAAATTCGCGGGCATCGGCGTACCTATATCGGTTCTATGCCTGGCAAGATTATTCAAAACATGTCGAAGATCAAGTCAAAGAATCCGCTATTTTTGCTGGATGAAATTGACAAGATGGCGGCGGATTTTCGGGGGGATCCTGCGTCTGCGATGTTGGAAGTGTTAGACCCTGAACAAAATCACACGTTTGCTGATCATTATCTTGAAGTTGATTACGATTTATCCGAAGTGATGTTCGTAGCGACGGCCAATAGCTTAGATATTCCTGGACCTTTGCTGGATCGCATGGAAGTCATTCGTTTAGAAGGCTATACCGAAGACGAGAAGCTCAATATTGCGAAGCGCTATTTAATTGCCAAGCAAACCAAGAATAACGGCCTCAAAGACACCGAGATATCGATCGATGACAGTGCTGTACTCGATATTATTCGCTACTACACTCGCGAGGCTGGAGTTCGATCACTTGAACGAGAAGTCTCTAAAATTTGTCGAAAAGTCACGCGGCGCTTACTCACAAATAAAGAGTCTAAATCAATCCAGGTTTCGTCCGACAATCTTAGTGATTATCTGGGCGTGCGTAAATTCTCGTTCGGGTTAGCTGACAAAGAAGATCGCGTTGGCCAAGTCACAGGTTTAGCGTGGACATCTGTGGGTGGTGAACTGTTATCGATCGAAACCATGATTGTGCCAGGTAAGGGTAAGCACTTGAGTACTGGTAAGCTTGGAGACGTGATGCAAGAATCAATTCAAGCGGCGGTAACCGTGGTGCGCTCGCGGGCGTTGTCGATGGGCATTGATAAGGACTTTTTCTCGACCAACGATTTTCATGTGCATGTTCCGGAAGGGGCAACGCCGAAAGATGGACCAAGTGCGGGTGTGGGTATGACCACTGCGTTGGTGTCAGCGGCTACTAATATTCCAGTCAAAGCATCGGTTGCTATGACCGGTGAAATCACGCTAAGGGGCGAAGTGCTCGCGATTGGTGGGCTCAAAGAGAAGTTGCTCGCGGCTCATCGGGGTGGCATCAAGACAGTGATTATTCCGGCTGAAAATGAAAAGGATCTGGTGGAAATATCGAACGATGTAAAAGCCGATCTTGATATTCGACCAGTGAAATGGATTGATGATGTGCTAGAAATCGCGCTCACGCGCTCTCCCTATACTTTGATGGATAAAGCCACACCGGAGCCCGACGCAATTCCAGCGGAAAAGGCATCACCGGTTGGCGCGACGGCAAAGCACTAACATTCTAACGCAATCATTAAATGATAAAGCTTACGCACTTGCGTAAGCAAAAGCGCGTTGCTGCTAATTCAATAGCTTTGAGTCCTTAGTTAAGAATCAACCTATAAAGGCGAGGCTATTCTTACTGTATTGATACTTGGCAGATTGTCTTCTAATGCCGCATAGATATTGGGTTTCTTAACAAAAAAAATGAAAGTCAATCTTGTAATTAAGTAGCAAACAAACGATGATTGACCCTCGGTTAAGGAAGCATGAAAAGCCATTTACGGTTCATTTTTCTTAACGAGCAGATCCAGTTTTTAGGGTTGACCCGCTGATTATTCAATTACATTGTTTGCCAAACTTTTAAGTTCGAGCGCTCACCGATACAAGCAGCACTGCTAGATAGTTCCTACTCTCGCATCTCTTGCGAGTCCTCATCAGGGTATACACCAGTATGAGTACGCGCAGAGATTAGCTTAAGTAGTTAAGCAAGTAGCTAAGGTGTGTGGTTGTCACCTATGTCGTCGCCTAGGTCGTTGCCTTTGTCGACGGCATGGTATACAGAGCGATGCAGAAGTGTTGCGTGCGCGAAACTCGCGAATGCGAGCTGGAAGACTCACAGGCAGGTAATGAAGTGAATAATGATAAAGGAGTTGTGGAGGCATCCACATTGTCTGTATCGTAGAAGGATCTTGACACATAGTTTTATGAAACCGTCTTGATAGAACTGTCAGGGAAGATTCAGAGAGCTATGCAAGTAAGATCTACGCTACGAACCACTGGAACAAAGACTGCTACACACTAGAATGGAGTCGCGAGTAATTGTAACGATTACTGTCGATCTACCACAATAAATAAAAATAGAGGAACACATAGTGAATAAATCAGAATTAGTTGAATTCGTGGCGAGCAAAGCCGATATTTCCAAATCTTCCGCTGGCGATGCAGTTGATGCAATGCTTGAGGGTATTACTGGAGCACTGAAAAAAGGTGACAGCGTAACCTTTGTAGGCTTCGGTACTTTCTCTGTTGGAAGCCGCGAAGCACGTGATGGACGTAACCCACGTACCGGTGAAACTATCAAAATTGCTGCTTCAAAACTTGCCAAATTTAAAGCTGGTAAAGGCTTAAAAGATGCATTAAACTAGCGCCCGCTCGAGAGGGTCGGGTTGGTAAAAAGCGCTATGTTTAATAACGTTTAGCTTTATATCAACGCTGTTGGATCAGATCTAAATGTTGAATTTAGAAGACGATTCTGCCGTCACCTCCGTTTAAGTGCGTTGAAAACTTAGCTTGTTCTCAATAGACGGCTAAAAAGATTTGGGTGCTTAGCTCAGTTGGTAGAGCATCGCCCTTACAAGGCGAGGGTCAGAGGTTCAAGTCCTCTAGCACCCACCAAAATCGACGGCAGTGCTTGGCACTGCCGTTGTGTAAGAATTGGAGCGGTAGTTCAGTTGGTTAGAATACCGGCCTGTCACGCCGGGGGTCGCGGG
>CAYGNS010000392.1:0-3206 GCA_964351295.1 uncultured Gammaproteobacteria bacterium | reverse complement strand
GGATAATTGGGTTCGCACTTTGCTAACGAAGGCAGACCAAGGGTAGCAATCTAGTGCAAGCGGGTTTCCCTTGGAGGGTGGGAGCGTTTGCTGCGGCTTTGCAATTCGTCATCCCCACGGTCTTCCCCACGGTCTTCCCCGCGTAGGCGGGGACCCAGACTAAGACTCATTTTCTACCAAGGCCCCCGTCAGAAGATTCCCGCCTGCGCGGGAATGACGGTGGAGCATTCACGTGATGCAAAACACTAAATTGAGTAACTGTGGGTATTCTTTTAAAAACTCTTTCGACACCCACCACGGTGCGGTCAGCATCAACAGGCCACCTACTACAAAAAACACTCCTCCAGCAATTTGCACCGAGCTCGACTTATGCCAGACGTGAAAAGCTTGATAGGCACTGCCCGTTAACAACATCACGGGCAGAGTGCCCAACCCAAAACCCAACATAATTAAGCCGCTATCGAGCAGGTCGGGGGCGAATACCGCGCTAAGAACTACCCCATAAACTAGGCCGCACGGCAAAAATCCCCATGCTAATCCACTAATATAGCTGTGTTGGTAACGGCCACTATCGAACTTTATATAGCGACTGACATACCGCCAGAGAGCGGATCCCAAGCCCTCTAAATAGTAAAAAGGGCGATGGCTTTGCCACAACAACTGCGCCCCTATCAGCAAAATCACGATGGCCGCGAAAACTCTTAACACCGAGCTAATCTGCGGGATATTCAATTGGCTGACCAGACCTAAGCCCAACCAGGCGAACCCCACGCCAGCCACTACGTAAGTACTAATTCGCCCTAAATTGAGCAGTAGCAAATGGGCACGTTGCTGCGTAGCTGACCGCAGCGCAACGCGTGGTTCGGTGCCACGCTGGAAGGCTAACTGTAGCCCCCCGCACATACCTGCGCAGTGCGGACTGGCAATTAAACCCAACAGCAAAGCTGACCAAAAGGTCATTGCAAACTCCACTCATTAGGCAAATCACACATTAGGTATAGCTACTCAAGGTGCCGTCGAGTTATCTGGCTTAACTTGCTCTTCTTGCTCATCATCGAGGATCGACAATGCAGGGGAGTCAAGATCGTCAAACTGCCCCGAGCGCGTAGCCCAAAAGAAAGCCCAAATTGCCACACCAACGAGCAATAGGCTTAAAGGAATCAATAAGAAAATAATTTCCATAAAAGTAACGTCTGCCTAAAAGGCCCATTCTTCCTACAATGTATTGGCTCGAGCACGGATGCGCAAGGCATTCAAAACCACGAGCAGTGAGCTCAACGACCTCCCCAAGGCAGCCAACCAAGGCGTGAGATACCCTGCAGCGGCCAGCGGTAACGCCAACCCATTGTAAAGCAGAGCCCATCGCATATTCTGTTTAGTTACCGCTTCGGTTTTGCGCGCAACATCAAGCAGCTGCGCAAGCTGCCCTAGGTCACCATTAAGCAGCACCACGTCTGCGTGGTACTGACTCAACTCGCTACCGGTTGCAAACGCAATGCTTAAATCTGCAGCGGCGAGCACAGGCACGTCATTAACTCCATCACCCACCATCGCTACCACATGGTGGGCACCTTGTAGCTCCTGCAGTAAAGCCAATTTATCCGCAGGTAGTCGATTGGCTTTAAAGTCCTGCACTCCGAGTTCTTCACACACACGCGCGACTACCGAAGCGTTGTCGCCGCTCACAACCGCCACGCGAGCGCCGCTATCGACAATTCTTTGCAGCGCCGCGGCGCTCGATGTTCGTAATGCGTCACTAATGTAAATAGCCGCGAGCAGTTGTCCATCGCGGGCAAGCACAATTTCGGTGGTGGCTAAATCCCGATGCAGTGCGGATAATATCGTGTCGTTCGGTGTTGTAATGTGCTGCATAACCCAATCCCGCTTACCCACTAACACCGCTAAACCAGCATACGTTGCAGTAATGCCACACCCTGGCTCTTCATGCCAACTCTCAATTGTTGCACCCTGCCCCGCGTTGCTGGTAAAGGCCCTGAATGCAGAGGCAATCGGATGACCAGACTTGCGTTCAATGTCCGCCACAAGACTCAGACATTCGGACTCACTAAGGGAGCCAAAAGTAAGCACCTGCTCAACATTGGGCTTACCCAATGTGAGGGTCCCCGTTTTATCGAACAACCAATGTGTGATCTTCGGCACGACGGTTAGAGCAGATGGATTAGTCAATAATACGCCAAAGCGCCGCAACGTATGCGCAGCCGCGGTGCGCGCCACGGGAGCAGCCAACGAAAAGGCGCAAGGACAAGACGCTACCAACATCGCTAGCACTATATGGAATACTCGTTCCGGCGCAATAAACCACCAAACCGTGGCCACGACCACAGTCAGGAGCAACACCCACACAACAAAATTTCGCCCCATTTGCGATAAGCTATCGGGGTCCGCGGGGCCACTCACACTCTGCACGAGTTGGTTAATTTTGAAGAGCGAAGATTCCGTCCAAACTTTATTCGCCGTTAACGTCACCTGCCCGCTCAGCAATGTGGTGCCCATGCAGAGGTTGGCTTTAGCTCCGTGTTCTACCGCCGTTGACTCGCCCGTAATAAGTGACTCATCAAAATAACCAGTGCCGTCTGCCACTTGTGCATCAAATGGCACTACCTCACCTGCACTGAGTACGAGCTGATCACCTAACTCCACATCCTTTGGCTTAATGCGTTGCGCGAGCATCACACCCTCATGCGACCGATTGACCACAATCGTGGCGGGTAAGAGTCGATTAATTTCGCCACTCGAGTCCGCCAGACGATGCCGGGCACGCATTTCGACATAGCGCCCGATGGATAGAAAAAATACAAACATCACAGCAGAATCGAAATACACGGCTCCAATCGTTTCGCCCACCGAATGACTAAGCACTTCGTAGACACTAGGAAAGTATGCACCGCCTACCGCTAAGGCAATTGGCACATCCATACCAAAGTGGCCACTGCGCAGATCATTAAAGGCATTTTTAAAAAACGGCTGTCCCGAATAAAACACGGCAACGGTGGCCACTAACATACTCACCAACAAGAAAAACCGTTGGTACTCACTCGTCATCGACTGCGGGGAAGCTTCAGCGAAATACGTGCCAACCGCAAACGTCATCACCTGCATCATACAAAAGCCAGCAACCATGAGTCGCCGCAAAGCCGCTAAACGTTCCTGTTTATGTGACTCTTCAAGCTCAAACCACGCGCTGG
>CAYGNS010000391.1:0-3214 GCA_964351295.1 uncultured Gammaproteobacteria bacterium | reverse complement strand
CGATATTGCGGGTGTTGGCTGCATAGTCGGCCGAGGCGCGACAATCATTCCAATGTCGGTCTACCCCATCAGGGTAGATCACCACAAAGCCACGCTCATCTGCAAGTTCATCAAATCGATACGCCGAAGTAGCGCGCATCGATGTACCACTGCGCAGGGAGCCATGTAAAACAAAGACCAACGGCGCACCCACTTTTATGTCGGCCGGCACATAGGCGAGAAAACGCCGTTCGAGCCCGTCAATGTCGATGTCGTATTCGTAGAGCAAACCCGACAAAACGGGTTCGGGCGCTTTAGGCGCATAGATAAAATAGTAGTAGGTGCCACAAACCAACAACACCAGCAGAAGCACCACAACAGTGAGCGTACGTAATATTTTTTTAAGCATAATCTAGTTTGAGGGATTGTTTACGGGTGCTGACAATTCAGAAAAGTTCAAAGGTGCGAAGCACAGGGAGTGCTCACGCTCAGAGGTTGGCAAAAACTCCGGTTCGATGGTAACGTATTCTGCACTGCGCCAACCATTAACCTCCAACGTTCTGGCGGTTTTAACCACCTTATATCCTAAACGGCTCTTAATACGCAGGACTAAGGGCGTCACTTAATCTAGCACGGTACTCAATTGCATGAACAATATTGATCCAACTCGCGAACAGTTTGAAGCTTTTAAAAGCCTGCCACGCGACACCCCTATTATGATGCTGAACTTGATTCGTCTGAACGAACAAGCCCAGTACGCTGACGGTAGAACTGCGACGGGCGCCGAAGCTTATGCAGCGTATGGTCGCGAGAGCGGGGGCATATTTGCGGGTGTTGGTGGCACCATACTCTGGCGCGGCAAGCCCGAAGCCATTGTGATTGGCCCGTCGGATGAACGGTGGGATATTGCGTTTATTGCTCGGTATCCCACGGCCAGTGCATTTTTAGCAATGGTCACCAACCCTGACTATCAAGCAATCGTGTTTCACCGCCAAGCTGCAGTCCAAGACAGCCGACTCATTCGCATGGGCGAAAGCGAAGCCGGCGTTAGCTTCTAGCGGCAGAGCTTGTGAACACGTTTCTTAACGGCCTTTCCAGACGGGATCACGTTTTTCAGCGAAGGCGTTAAAGCCCTCTAGCAGGTCTTCGCTGCCATATAAACGATCTACCGTTTCGAGCTGACGAGTGGTAATGCGATTGAGTGCGTCTTGCAATTTGGCGTCGTCCGCATCGCGCCCTACTTCTTTAATGGCAGCCATCACGAGCGGGGGTCCGTTGGCGATTTGCTCGGCCATCGCGCGTGCTTTTGCCAGCAGTTGATCAGCCGGATGAATTTGATTAACCAAGCCCCAGCGATGCGCTTCTTGAGCGTCGATCCAGCGGCCCGTGAGCAACATCTCCATGGCAATATGATAGGGAATACGTTTTGGCAATTTAATCGACGCAGCATCGGCCACCGTACCCGACCGAATTTCAGGCAACGCAAAAGTAGCGTGTTCGGCCGCCAATATTATGTCCGTTGAGAGCGCAATCTCTAAACCGCCGCCACAACAAATACCGTTAATGGCGCTAATCACAGGCTTGTTTAAGCGTGGCAACTCTTGTAAGCCGCCAAAACCTCCTACGCCATAGTCACCGTCGACGGCATCGCCATTAGCGGCGGCTTTTAGGTCCCAACCTGGACAAAAGAATTTATCCCCAGCCGCCGTGAGTATCGCGACTCGCAATTCGGGGTCATCGCGAAAACTCGCAAACACCAAACCCATTTCGCGCGATGTGTGTAGATCTACCGCATTCGCTTTAGGGCGATCTAACGTAACCTCTAAAACTGCGCCGCGTCGTTCGGTTCTTATACTACTGCTCATTCGATCGTCCTCGTGGTTTAAAGTGATGTTTGCGTGTTAACTTGCCGTGTGATGGCATGCGGTAACAACGGCGCTGCCACATTGGCTAACGGTTCAGCGGTCAATTCGATCAGTGCATCGACGGCGATCGCCGCAGTGGGCGTAACCAGCAACGGATTAATGTCTAAGCTCAGCAAGCAATCACGCTGTGCGAGCGCATAATCGTTAATCGCCATAATTGCCGCCACAATCGTCTCGAGATTGGCCGCGAGCTGACCGCGATAGCCATTAAGTAAGGGCGCTAATTTTAATGTTTGCAAGGCGCGCAATACCGCATTTGGCTGAGTGGGTAACAGTAGTTGCGCAGTGTCATCCAACAGCTCGGCGTATACCCCACCGGCGCCGATGGTTAACAGCAGGAATCCGGTCGAATCTCGTGTGACACCCACAATTAATTCAGCAAGTGGCGCCTCGATATAGGATTCCAGCAACACCTTGCCCTCGTGCGTGGAACCTGTAACGGCCAAGTTCGCCAGCTCCAAAAACGCGCGATGCAGCTGCGCACGATCACGCAAGTTAAGCCGTACACCGCCGACCTCGGTTTTATGCGCCACGCCAACCACTTTCAAGACCCAAGCCGATGGCTGCTCAGGCGTAAACTCCTGATTAAAACCCGTCGCATCGTCAAGTTCCTGCAGCGAGGCCACAATGCGGTTGGTGGGGCTTACCAAGCCAAAGTCGGCTAGCAACTGCTTGGCAAGATGTTCATCCACTAAATGGCTGGTAGGTGTATCGCCAACGAAGGCGAGTGCGGGCAGGGTTAATTCAGGTTCGCCAGCGCACGCCGCTGCAGCGCTGATCGCCGCAATGGCCGTCTCCACGCCATGCAATGTGATCACCCCTACTTCAGCAAATTGCTCAATGGTGGTCTCGGCCAAGTTCTCAGGCAACGACGCAATCACCGCGATACGCGGTGTTAGCCCCTGTGCAGTGCTCGCACGTGCCGCATTCGAAATGGCGGCAATCGCACAATCGTGTGAACTTGGATCACAACGATCGCCCCGCGGAATATCCAACACAAACGCATGCAGATCGTAGGGTGCTGCCAATATGGCTGTAAAACAGGCGGTCATGCCTGGCACGTCACCCCAAATATAAGTGTGGTAGTCAAGCGGATTCGCGATCGTTACTTTGTCCCCCAAAATTGCATTGAGTTCAGTCACGGTGTGCGCGGGAAAATCGGGGTAATGCACATCGCTGTGTTCCGCTAAATCGGCCATCAGGCCTGCCTCGCCCCCCGAACAACTGATAGAAGCGACGGCCGTACCGGCCAGCTGACCAAAGGCGTCCAATAATTTTAAGGTATCTAAAAACACGCTCAGAGTGTCAAC
>CAYGNS010000390.1:1069-3215 GCA_964351295.1 uncultured Gammaproteobacteria bacterium | reverse complement strand
GTAGTGAAGATAGATACTCCAGACGAATTGTAAACGTCCGCCCCAAGTCCAGCTTCATTACCGGCAATAATGCTATTGGCCAAGTGGATAGTATTTACTTCGAAGGCATCAATACCGCCCCCTTTAGTCACGCTTGAGTTACCAGATAACGTCGCGTTTTGCAGAGCAAGGGTGCCTCTGAGGGTCAATACTCCAGCACCTCTAACCGATGCCGAATTATTAGATATCGTGCTGTTGCTTGCATTAACGATGCTCTCATTAGATGCCACGCCTCCTCCATAGCTTGCGAAGTTGTTCGAAACAGTGGAATTAGTGATGTCCACAAGACTTTGGGAGCTAACATAAATGCCTCCACCAAACGCATATAGAGACACTCCGAATGTTGCTCTGTTTCCCATTATCGTGGTGTCGTTAAGGGTGGCATGGCTTGAGTTTACAATCGCAAGACCACCCCCGCGACCGGCGGTATTGCCATAGAGTCTGCTCTTATTTAACTCAATGCTTGCGTCTCGCTGAGCTACGATCCCGCCTCCATAGGCTAGCGCCGAATTGTTCGAAACAATGGTGTCGTTCAGGGTGATACGGCTTTGAGCATATGCGGATAATCCACCTCCGTAGCTGGAGCTGTTGTTTGATACTCTGCTGTTATTGAGGTTAATGCTTGCATCTTGGTACGCCAAGACCCCGCCGCCGACACCGTCTGCCGAATTGCTCGTGATGGTCGAATGACTAATGGTGACAATGCTGTCAAGAGATGTAAACACGCCGCTGCCATAGGGGGCAGAGCCCCCGGTGATGGTCATGCTTTCTAGATTCACGTGTGCACTATCAATCACGAAAACCCGACCAGTACTGTTGGCATCAATAGTGAGCCCATCGCGACCTTGGCCCACAATCGTCATGTCCGACGTAATAGTGGGTAAGCCACTGCTGAGCACAATGGTGTTGGACGCAAGTGGCGGGAATGCCAATGCATCGAACACTAACGTTTCTCTATTATTGCCTGCGCTGCAACCGCCAACCGACGTGTCCGAATTGCTCGATAATATGGCATCACGTAGTGTGCAGTTACCAGATGCGTCAGTAGGGCTCCCAACTGTGATGGTTACTTCGGTCTGCCCCTCAAATGCGCCGATATCGCAAACATTATTGCGGGGGCGGCCGCGTTGATCCTGATTCGAAATTGGTGCTGAGGTGCACGTACTGCTATCGGCGGCGCCTAACGCAGGACTCGCACTCGCTAGCGCATGTGTCTGAGTTATGCCACCGTTGTCCGCCAATGGATCAACAATGGCGGAAAGTGTTGTGGGATGCGACCCATTGCTGGTCGCACTGATATCCGATCCATTGGTGGGCGTAAAAAATCGAAAGGCCTGATTGTTGGAATTACTATTATCGCCGAATAAATTATGATTGCTGGTGATTGGTGCCGAGCCTGTTCGGTTGTAGATTTCGGCGCCCGATGGGCAGCGATTGCCCGCGATAATACTATTCGTAATGTTGATGCTGGCAGCAGCCTGATAAACCGACATTCCACCGCCGTGATCGCGCGCAGTATTGCTTACCACGGTGCTATTAGTAATGTTTATGACTCCCGCCGTAGAGTAAAGGGCACCGCCCTCCACAGCGCTGTTGCCCGAAATAGTACTGTTGCTAAGGTTGACAGTGCCGCTGTTGTTGACAAACACGGCCCCGCCCGCGTAGGCGGATGTGTTGCCCGAAACCGTCACATTATTCAAAGTAAGGACGCTGCTGGAGGTGACAAAAATCGCGCCACCGTTATCAGTAATCGATCCACCAGAAAGCGTGAGATGGTTTATGGTTGCGTTGGCGTTGACACCAGACAGCAAAAACAGACGACTATTGTCCGCGCCATCGATCGTCAGACGTGCGGATAAGGGGCCATTGATAATGATCGAAGATGAGACGTTGATTCCATTTGCTTGGGTTAACGAGATGCTTCCCTCGGCAATGACACTATTGCTAAAAACGATGGTATCTGTTCCAAGCCCACTTGAACAATTGCTACCTGCAGGTATGGCATCTAGGTTGGCCGACGCGATTGCTTGGCGCAGCGTACAGCCACCCACCGGGTCGGTGTCGCCGCTATTGTTAACTTGGATAGTGGCCGCCCCCGCGGCCGCTA
>CAYGNS010000390.1:0-1059 GCA_964351295.1 uncultured Gammaproteobacteria bacterium | reverse complement strand
CCGCAGCACCTGTTTCCCGCCGGGGCGGAGGACGTCGCCGACGCGATTGCCTGGCGGCGCCTACACCCCCCCTCCGGGCGCGTCTCGCAGCTAATGTTAACTTGGATAGTGGCCGCCCCCGCGGGCGCTAACAACGCGTGGCTAATAGCAAGTGCAAGGCAAGTGCGTGAAAGTGTATTGACTGGCGGCATAAATTTCTCCAAAAAGAACGTTTGTTGTTGTGGTGAGTAATCCGCGACTTGCTCTATGCGTGTCTATATAAAAGCCCCCTGCGAATGCTAAAAAATTTACTTGATTAAACTGTTCCGTCTGATCCTTGTTGGCGGTTTATGTTGGTGATTTATGTTGGTGATTTTGATTTAGCTAAGAACAAAAAACGGCGATGCAGAACATCGCCGTTGTGGGTTGAGAATTTCAGATAGCTCAGGTTTTACGACTGGCTACCCATGCTTTCACTTTTTTCTCAAGCATGTTGAGCGGCATTGCCCCTCCATCAAGAATCGCATCGTGAAATCCGCGAATATCAAACTGGTCACCCAGCTCAGTTTCGGCCATTTTGCGTAAATCTTGAATAAAGATCATACCAACCTTGTAGGACGTCGCTTGCCCTGGCCATACTAGGTAGCGCTGCACTTCAGTGCGGATCGTTTCCATAGGTACGGCCGAGTTGTCTGCGAAATAATCAATCGCTTGCTGCTCGCTCCATCCTTTGCTGTGCATCCCGCTGTCAACCACTAAACGAATTGCACGCCACATTTCACTACTCAAACGACCAAAGTCACTGTGGATGGTGGTGTAGGTGCCTGGCATTTCTTTAGCCAAGATCTCGCTATACAATCCCCAGCCTTCCGAATACGCGGTAAAGCGCGCCTGCTTTCTGAATGTGGGTACGCCGCTAAGTTCTTGCGCAATGGCAATTTGCATATGATGCCCCGGCAGCCCCTCGTGATACGCGATTACCTCTAGCTCATTTTTCGGCATTGCAGTCATGTCTAACAGATGCGCGTAATAGACCCCTGGTCGCGACCCATCGGGTGTACTTGAAAAGTAGTGTTGTGG
>CAYGNS010000389.1:0-3219 GCA_964351295.1 uncultured Gammaproteobacteria bacterium | reverse complement strand
TTTCGGCGCCGCTATGCGCAGACTTGGGGCTTGTGCATTATAAGATTGATTGCGATGCGACCCCTCCCTTACTTCAAGCGGGTCTGCCGATTGATCCCAGGGTGCCGTTTAGTTTGCCGTTTGTTGCGTATCAAGAAGCCACGTTAGTGCGTGCCGAATTGCAGGGAGTTTCAGTATTACTGTCGGGAATGCACGGTGATCTTTTGTATATTGGCGCTAAGGATGTCGTATATCGAGCGATTGCAAAAGGGCGTTGGCGCGTCGCGCTTGCTGAGTTTTTGCGCCTGCGTCAGCTGACGGGGTCAACGCTGACGGCCATAAAAAAATATTTACTAATGCCGTTCGCCTTATTTCAAGGGCTGGCGCGATTAAGTAGCAGAGTCAATCCACGCATCAAGCGTATGCTAAGCGAGCCTCTCGCGGCTGCGCTGTCTAAACAAACCCACTGGCTGGCTCAGGAGTCACAGGCGTATCCGCGCCCTGAGCAATACCAAAAATTGTTTGATGCGTTTGCAGGCGAAGATGCACTACATGCGCGTTTTAACGGCGCAGCCCATGGTATTGAATATCGTTACCCGTTGCGAGATCGAGAGCTTTGTGAGTTTGTGTTGAGCGTGCCAAGCGAGCAGCTTTACCATTTAGGGGAAATGCGCCCGTTGCTTAAGTGCGCGTTTGCCAATGAACTGCCAAGTGCGGTTGCGAGCCGAAATGATAAAACGCTGTTCACCACGCCCATCGTCAAGCAAATTGAGGCGGATTATCGTTTGCTGGCCGAGTTTGAGGAGGGTAGAGAGCAGTGGTCACAGTATGTAAAAAACAGTTACTTTACCGACCCATTGGAGAATTATGATTTGCGGCAGCTAGCGTTCTGGCGGTGTGCGTACTATAATTTCTGGGGAAAACATGTTGAGAGTGGCACCTCTGCCACCCGAATTTGAGCCACATTCTTGGCTCGCTTTTTGCCGAAACGCACAGGATTACGAACCAGCTATGACTACACTAAACGCAATTTTACTCAATAACGTAGCGTCTCAGGAAACGGGTCATCCAGTTAAGGAATCCATTCAATCAACACTGCCTGCGGCGGTTCATGCTGACGTGCGACGACCCTATCAATCGCCTGTGCTAACCGCATACGGTGATGTTCGGGACATCACGATGGGGCCAACGGTGGGTTTCGGAGAAAGTGGTGGTGGACCATTCTGCGCCGAAGGCGTTAACTGTCCTTAAGTTTTCCCCGAGCTTTTTGCCTAAGCCAAATTAGCTAAGTCTATTTAGCTAAGTCTATTTAGCTAGTGCCGATACGTCATTAAGGCAGACGCATCACTAAACCTTGACGTTGAAGTCTGGTAGCTTGCGCGCCACCATTCGCTTTTTCAGTACCACATAGTCGGGTAAACCGTTGGTGTAGGTCGGATAATCCTCTCCTTCTATCAACGGCTGCAAATACTCACGACACGCGTCGGTTATAAAAAAGCCATCATCCGATATATAGTGCTCAGGCATTTTCATTTCGACATTGGCGACCTGCTCTAGTGGAACGTAATCGGTGCCCCAAGCGTAAGGGGAGTGGGCGATTCGTTTAATGATAGGCATGACTGCATTTTTGCCATCCAGCGCCAACTCCACCGCCGCTTTGCCGAGCGCGTACGCTTGCTGTACGTCGGTTTTAGAACCGATGTGCCGAGCCGCTCGTTGTAAATAGTCACACACCGCCCAGTGGCATTTAAATCCGAGTTCCTGTTTTATGAGGTCGCTGACTATCGGTGCCACTCCCCCTAGTTGCGCATGACCAAAGGCATCGCGCACACCAGAATCACTTAAAAAACGACCATCGGCGTATTTTGCGCCTTCTGAGACAACAATTGCGCAGTGACCTTTTTCGTTAACGACTTGCGCTACTCGCTGCGTAAACGCCGCGGGGTCGAAGTCCACTTCGGGGAAAATAATAATATCGGGGCCCAGTTTGCGCTCGTCAGCCGCCAAGCCCGCTGCCGCCGCTATCCAGCCGGCATGACGTCCCATTACTTCCATCACAAATACTTTAGTAGAGCTTGAACTCATCGAGGCCACATCCATTGAGGCCTCTAAGATCGACACCGCGACGTATTTAGCAACGGACCCAAAACCGGGCGAGCAGTCGGTGAACGGCAAGTCATTGTCGATCGTTTTTGGTATGCCGACACAGGTGAGTGGGTAGCCCATGCTTTCGGCCATTTGTGCTACTTTGTGCGTGGTGTCCTGCGAGTCACCGCCACCATTGTAAAAAAAGTAACGAATGTCATGCGCTCGAAACACATCGATCAGACGTTGGTATTGTGCTTGAAATTCCTCTAGGCCTTTAAGCTTGTAACGACAGGATCCGAATGCCCCAGATGGCGTGTATTTTAGCCCTTCGATGTCAGCCGCCGATTCTAAACTCGTGTCAATCAGCGTTTCGCTCAAAGCCCCTAAAATACCATCTTGTCCGGCGAGGACTTTGTTGATTTGCGCTGGGTGCAGTGCAGCCGTTTGGATCACTCCTGCGGCCGAGGCGTTAATAACGGGCGTGACACCCCCAGATTGAGCATAAAATGCGTTAAAAGCGGTCATAGTAATGGCGACGAGTTGAGTTGGGTTAACGTGGCCAGCGAAGATGCCAATGATCTCGGTTTACGAGGATCTTGCTCGGCCGCACGAACCACACAGCGTTGAATGCGCGCATGATATCATGCCGCGCTTTAAACGGGATATTGCATCGTAGGCAAGGCCACTGCATTGCCGCCAGCGAATCCCACCTTAGATGCGCCGCTTAACCACTTAGTCATTGTGATTACAGCGGGCGGACCATCTTCTACCCAGTAGGTACTTTTTATGCCCGATATTACTGTTGTTGATTCCCAAGGAAAAACCAGCTCGCTCCAGTACACCGCACCCGCCAACTTAATGGAGCTGCTTAAAGAGGCTGGATACGAAGAAATTGCTGCGTTATGTGGCGGTAGTTGCTCTTGTGCGACCTGTCACCTGTGGCTAGACGAACCGCAGAGCGCTTGCGCGCAGTTTCCGGCCAAAGAGAGCAACGAGGCGGAGTTGTTGGAGTTAGCGGATGATTTTAACGAGCAAAAATCGCGTCTGTCATGCCAGTTAACGCTTACCGAGGCGCATGCAGGCTTAACAGTGCGTCTGTTGGCGGCCGGTTTCTAATGGATCCCATCAGTCAAGGGGTACTCGGCACAACAG